>NZ_NFKZ01000020.1:0-31354 GCF_002160635.1 Lactobacillus gallinarum | reverse complement strand
CCGTTAGATGCTGTTAAGAAATTATCAAGGTTAAGGTCAATGCCAATTTGACTTTGCGTCTTAGGCAAGGCTTTAACAAAGGCAATATCGCTGCCTAATTGCATTGATAAGTAGAATTGGTCATCAGCGGTCTTTTTTATCGTCACTGTCCCAATTCTAGTTGGAATGTGATTAACCAGACGCTCTTTGATTAGCTTTCTAAAGTCGGCAATGCGGACAATTCCCAGCTTAGGCAGTTTAACGTGCTTAGCATCAATAAACCTAGCCGTCCCGTTATCAAGAAAAGCTTCTTTTTGCTTAGGATATTGACAGTTGGTATGATATGACCAGTCGCTGCGTTTTTTGTGAAAAGTCGGAATTCCATGCCCAATCTTGCGATAGTTATTCCAAGCTTTCTGGTAGTTCTGAATAGCGTTGGCAATAGCGAGGCTATCAATTTCTTTAACACGTAAAAAGCTATAAGTATCGCGGATATTCTTAGGCTTAGCCAATAATTCATTATTGATGACTACTGTTTCTGCCAGTTGGGCTTCATAGCTATTAAGAGTAGAAAGGGCAAAAGGCATTGCTTGATATTGTCTAACAGCTAAATAGTGCTTAGCATGATAATTGCTTCGATTGCGTCCTACATAAGAGTTGTAGACAAAGCGCTGCGCATCATAGTTTAGCTTGATGATTTTCTTTTGCTTAGAACTAGGATAAAAGCGTAGTTTGATACCAAAATGATAGGCTAAACTGCTCATTCTTTTCATGATTTCGCCTCCTCATAGATTAGATATTTATATTTTACAGGATAAGCGAACATATGTCTCTATTTTTTAAATAAAAAAGCTGACTGCTAGGTCAGCTTGGCCCTATCCATCCCCGCATTAAAATACGGGGATTTTCGGGCGTTTTTCATTAAAATGCTCATGAAGCCAGCTACTGAAGCAATAATCGCAGGGCCATACACAATAATCTGCATCCAGCCTGCCATAAAGCCACAGATTCGGCCATATAAATTTTCAATATATACATATAGCCCACCAGTGTATGACATCTGGGCTCCAATTTCGGCAATCGTTAGCCCACCGGTAAGTGTGATCAGTCCACCAAAAATCCAGGCGATAATTGCCATAGTACTTGAACCTGCACTATCTAATACGGAAGCTTGCTTAAAAAATAGACCTGAGCCAATGATGGTACCGATTACGATGGAAATGGCTGAACCAAAACCAATTGAGCGTTTTAGGTTATTGTTGGGTTGTTTATCTGCCATAGTTTTCCTCTATAGAAAAAGCCTGAACCTACTTAATTATCATGAGTAGATTCAGGCTATGAATTATCTGTATGCCAAAACTACTCAAGTTCAGTTAGAAGAACTTGAGCTAGATGAAGTTAACATTGCCTTAGCGTCTAAATAATTCATGATGATAGTCCTCGTTTAAAAAAGATTTATATTAGAATATCGTGAATATTTTAATGAAGCAAACTATTTTTGATTAAAAAAGAGCCAGGTTTCCCTGACTCAATTTCATATAAATTAAGTTTTATGCAAATACTTCTTCGATGTTCAAGTTAACTACGAATGCATTTGGAAATTCAGTCTTAGCTAAAACTTTCTTTGCATAGTCATCATCTTCGTGAACTTCTGCAGTAGCAAGTACCCTAACTGCAGTGTGTGATGGAACATCAGCTGCAACAAGAGCAACCTTTGAACCGCGCTTAATGTTTTCGTAAGCTTCACCCTTAGTCTTTTCAAGGTATTGTAAGTGGCTTGGGTCTAAGACTGTCATTGAGCCCTTAGGACCAACTTGTGGGTTACCATCAGCATCAACAGTTGATAAGTAAACTAAATTATTCTTGAAAAGGTTTGCTTGTTCTTCAGTAAGTTTGTTAGTGTTTAATTTTTTCATAGACAATACATCCTTTCAATTTATCGATATACTAAGTATACATCAATTTGATGAGACCGTAAAATAGTTTGTGTAAGGAGTAAGTGTCAGACTTTAAAATACCTACGATTTCAGTTACAATTAAATTCATAAAAGACCAGTTTCTAATATGTTTTTTTGCTTAACATCAGACTACTGGTCTTTTTGTTTTGGAGTCAAGTCCTAAATTGGATTTGGCTCCTTTTTAATTTGTAACTAAGCGTCACCGCAAACTACTTTACACTTAGTTGATTAAAAAAGAGCCAGGTTTCCCTGACTCAATTTCATATAAATTAAGTTTTATGCAAATACTTCTTCGATGTTTAAGTTAACTACGAATGCATTTGGAAATTCAGTCTTAGCTAAAACTTTCTTTGCATAGTCATCATCTTCGTGAACTTCTGCAGTAGCAAGTACCCTAACTGCAGTATGTGATGGAACATCAGCTGCAACAAGAGCAATCTTTGAACCGCGCTTAATGTTTTCGTAAGCTTCACCCTTGGTCTTTTCAAGGTATTGTAAGTGACTTGGGTCTAAGACAGTCATTGAGCCCTTAGGACCAACTTGTGGGTTGCCGTCAGCATCAACAGTTGATAAGTAAACTAAGTTATTCTTGAAAAGGTTTGCTTGTTCTTCAGTAAGTTTGTTAGTATTTAATTTCTTCATAGACAATATATCCTTTCTGTTTTATCAATACACTATAAGTATACATCGATTTAATAGCAGGTGTTAGGGATTTGCTTACATCCTGATTTTTATTTAACAAAATGCTTTTATTACTATAAATAAGCAAAATTAAATTTTCATTTTATTTTAAAAAATGCTATGATTTAACCAACTAAAAAACAAAGGAGAAACATATGAATTTAGCAAAAATCCGCGGCGGTGCTGGTGATATCACCAAGCCCGATCTTAATGCCCGCATTCAAGATAACTTATACTTAGCCGTTAACTCTGACTGGATTTCTAAAGCCAAGATCCCTGCCGATCGTCCATTAATCAGTAGTTTCAGTGAAATTGATTTAAAAATCGAAAAAGAATTGATGAACGACTTAGCTGATTTTGCTTCTGGTAAAAAAGCTTTGCCTGATATTCCTAACTTTGACAAGGCAATCGAAGTTTATAAATTGGCTAAGGATTTCGCAAAAAGAGACACCGATGGCTTCAGACCTGCCCAAGCTGATCTTGAAACTTTAACCAACCTAAAAGATGTCGATGACGTCAAGCAAAATCTAGCAAAATTATTCTTGCGCTTTAGCTTTCCATTTTTATTCGAAGTTGAACCTGATCGTAAGAATACTAAGATCAATTCCCTCTCCTTCGATCGCAACTCATTGATCTTGCCTGACACTACTAGTTACCAATCACCTTCTGCTAAGCAACTACTCGATGTTTGGCAAAAGCAAACTGAAAACTTATTAAAGATGGCTGGTGTTGAAGAAGCTACTGCTAAGAAATACGCTACTGATGCGATTGCACTCGATGCTAAAATCGTTAAAGTAGCCAAGTCAGCCGAAGAACGTGCCGATGATGTAGCTCTTTATAACCCAATCAAGACTAACGAATTTGAAGAAAAGACCAGTTCTTTAAACTTAGGTCAATTACTTGATCAGCTTTTTGAAAAGAAGCCAGATTACGTTGTTGTACGTGAACCAAAATTCTTAGACCACTTCAACGAATTATTTGATCAAGAAAACTTCAATGAACTTAAAGGCTGGTTAATCTCTACTTTCATTAACAAAGCTGCAGCATTTTTATCAGAAGATTTCCGTCAAGCTGCCTTCCCATTCAAGCAAGCTACCTATGGACAAAAGGAACTACCTAGTCAAGAAAAGGAAGCTTACTATAAAGCTAATAATTTGTTTGATGATGTAATCGGCGTGTATTATGGTCGCACTTACTTTGGTGAAGATGCCAAGGCTGACGTAAAAGATATGATTCACCGCATGATTGATGTCTACGAGCAGCGTATCAGCAATAATGACTGGCTCTCACCTACTACTAAGGAAAAGGCAATTACCAAGTTGCGCGCCTTGGTTTTAAAGATTGGCTATCCTGATAAAATCGACCATGTTTACGATTTGTTCCAGATTACCCCAGCAGGTGAAGGCGGCAGTCTTTACAGTAATCAAGCAGATATTCGTGAAGTCGGTTTGAAGCATAATTTCGATAAACTGTACAAGCCAGTTGATCGCAGCGAATGGTACATGCCAGGCAACTTGATCAATGCTTGCTATGATCCACAAAGAAATGATATTACCTTCCCTGCTGCTATTTTGGAAGCTCCTTTCTACGATATCCATGCTTCTCGTGCCACTAACTACGGCGGTATTGGTGTGGTAATCGCGCATGAAATCTCCCACGCATTCGACAACAATGGTGCTAAGTACGATGAGTTCGGCAACATGAAGAATTGGTGGACTAAGGAAGATTTTGCGGAATTTGAAAAGCGGACTCAAGCTGAAATCGATTTGTTCGATGGTATCAAGTATGGGCCTGTAACTCTTAATGGTAAGCAAATTGTTAGTGAAAATATTGCCGATCAAGGTGGTTTAACTGCCGGTATTGAAGCTAACAAGAATGAACACGGTGATATGAAAGAATTGTTCGAAAACTATGCTCGCATTTGGGCAAGCAAAGAATCTCCTGAAATCATTAAGACAATTGCCGCTTTCGATGTTCACGCTCCGGGTCCTGAAAGAGTCAACGTTCAAGTACAATGCCAACCAGAATTCTACAAGGCCTTCAATGTCCAAGAAGACGATGGTATGTGGCTTGATCCTGCTAAACGCGTAGTCATTTGGTAAAAATCTTATTTTAAATAATAAAACTCAAATCCTATTAAATCTTGGTGTTAATAACCCTGGATTTAATAGGATTTTTTTGCTTCATTAAGCATCGCTATTTCCTAGGTACATACAGTTTGCTTGATTTTTATTTATTTTTTAGTTAGTATGGAAATGAATGTAAGGGGTTACATTAGCATAACAACGTATATATCTAAAAGTATTCGCTAATGTAACTAGAGATTTTTTACCTAGCCAAAAAAGGAATAGAGGAATAATTTTTATGAAGAAAATTTTAGCAATTAATTCAGGTAGCTCTTCTTTTAAGTTTAAGCTTTTTACTTTTCCCGATGAAAAAGTAATTAGTGAGGGCCTGGCCGATCGAGTCGGACTAGAGGGTTCAACCTTTGCCATTAAAGTTAATGGTGAAAAACATAAAGAAGAAATCGCAATTCCAGACTCTGAAACTGCGGTCACAATTTTACTTAAAAAGCTCAAGAAATATAACTTAATCAATGATCCTAAAGAAATTATTGGAATCGGACACCGGATTGTTGCTGGTGGTGAAGAATTTAAGGATTCAGCGCTAGTTGATCAGGAGACGCTCAAGAAAATTTATGATTTGAAGCAATACGCTCCTTTACACAATGCCGTAGAAGCTGACGTAATTAAGGCCTTTATGAAGTTCTTGCCAGATGCAGCTGAAGTTGCTGTCTTTGATACTTCATTCCACCAGAGTTTAGATAAAGTTCACTATTTATATTCTCTTCCTTACAAGTATTATAAAAAATATGGTGCAAGAAAGTATGGTGCTCACGGCATCTCCGTTAGATATATTAGTCAAGAAGCCGCCAAAATTTTAAACCGTGACCTTAAAGATTTAAGATTAATAGTTTGTCACTTGGGATCCGGTGCTTCAATCACTGCTGTTAAAAACGGTAAATCCTACGATACATCAATGGGCTTCACTCCAGTAGCAGGAATTACAATGAGCTCTCGTTCAGGTGATGTCGATCCCTCCCTACTGCCCTTTATTATGAAAAAGGAAAACTTAAGCATTGAACAAATGATGAAAATTCTGAATCATAAATCAGGCTTACTTGGTATTTCAGGAATATCACCTGATATGCGTGATTTACGTAGTGATGTGACTCCTCTATCTGGTGAGAAGAAGGTTCGTGCTGACCTAGCTCGTAATATTTTTATCAATCGAATCGTTCGCTATGTCGGTGGCTATATTCTTGAAATGGGCGGACTTGATGGCATCATTTTCACGGCTGGCGTTGGTGAACACGATTACCGCGTTCGTGAAGGTGTTATGGATTCATTGAAGCTCCTAGGCTTAAAGCCTGATCTTGCCGCTAATAAGAATAATGATACGTTCATCACTAAGAAGGATTCTAAGATTATTGGGATGGTAATTCCAACCAATGAAGAATTAATGATTGAGCGCGATGTAGTCAGAATTGCTGGATTGAAGTAGAATTTTGGATACTTATTTTTCAAATTAAAGAATTTGAGATAAAAGAAAAATGATATCTTTGCATGTTGCATTGATATCATTTTTTAGTAATTTAAGAATAATTGTTCACCTTCTTAAACCAATAATCCGAATCACTATTTAATTTTTCAAAATCTTCCTCAGATAATTTTGATTGATCTTCATTCTCATGTTTCATGGATTTTTGTTCAGCCGTTTCTAGCTTCTTTTTAAAATCCGTAACATAAGAATCATTGTTAACTTTACGTAATACAGGCGAATCTATTGCAAAATCAATAATCTGAACAGCATCGTTAAATCTATGTTCTTTTTGATACATTATTCTTAATCTGTTTGCTGCTCGATAATTAATAGCAACACACGTTAGCCATAATTTTTCTGCCTTATCCCACTCACCTTTTTTGTATTCAAGATCAGCACTATCCATTTTTTCAGCAGAATTATTCCAAATCAGATCTTCCATTTTTTCTTGTGAACTTCTTGAGCTATAGGAGCTGATCTGATTATTCTTTAAAAATTTTCTTGTCAATTTAAGCTGTTCTGTAGCATTTCTTATTTGCTTATCAGTTGACATTGGGTAACCTGTCTTAGAATTTATTCGTTTAGGCTTAGCAATTTTCTTCTTGCTTTTATCCTTCTTTGACTCTACTGCCCTCTTTATTTCAAGAAATCCTTTCACTTGATCATGAGCTTTTTGCAATTCGACATATATATCATGACAAAGTTTTCTATCAGATAATGGATCTGGCATTAATAGATCTGGCCGATTATTATCTTTTCGTAATGAGTAATTTGAAAACATATAAGGTTCTTTCTTCAACTTTTGAATATTTAAAAGTTCATATTCAAAATATTCTGAACCAAACTCTCTCTTCAAGCTTTCAATCAAAGCTTTTTTGAATAATTCTGGATACTCTTTTATATAATATCGATTTCTAAAATCAACCTCTGTAGCCAATGATATTAATTTGTCAGCAGATAATCTATGACTCAATAAAATTTGAAGTTTTATATCACATTTATTCAAATCAACATATTTGAGTAAATCTAATCGCTTATGAATAAAGAATATGTATCCAATAGATGTTGAAGAATAATAGTCAAATGAACCATTATTAATTTGACTTTGAAGTTTTGAAATAATTTTAAGAGACTCTTCTAAATATTCATCATGTAATATATGACGTTCTAAGCAATACAACAGCAGAAAAGCAAAGCCAATATCAGGAATATTTGATAAATCTGTTGATAGCCAACTTAAAAATCCGTCCCTTTGTTCAGGCGTTAATTCTGAATAACTAGGATAATAATTCAACTTTTGAAATTGACCTTCTGCAACTGGAAAATTTATCGAAATAGCTGATGGTTCTCCTACTTCTGAATCAATATTCTTTAGTTGACCATCAGTGAAATACAATAATGGTAGAATTTTGGGATTTATATTATAACTTTTATTTCCTGCTACTAAATTTCCTTCATGTACAACAGGTTTAGCAGTTGGTAGTTTAGATGTATTAGGCACATCATTTTGGTCTACATTCACTGTATTAGAAGAAGTGATTTTATCATGTTTCTTAAATAACTTAACTAGTAGCCAAACTATTCCGCAAACAGCAAGAATTCCTAAGGTTATATGAATGTTGGCTAAGCATAATATCAATATTACTATCCAAAAAATCCACCAGAGACAGGAACTAGATGATTGTTGACTTCCCTGACCTTGTGTAGTTCTTTTCTTGTTCTTAATTGGTTTTAAAGTATCAATACTTGTTCGATGATAAACCGCATTATACATGCTACGTTTTGGATTTTTAATGAATCCTGTGCCTTTTTTACCATATCCTGGTATGATCGCTCGTTTAACTGCTCTCTTAGCCCTACCTGTAGTTCGTGCTTTAAACGATGCCTTCAGTGATGGCTTGCGAAATACACTTCTTCTTCTCATTACTAATTTTCCTCAAAATAAAACAGATTAGACATTAAGCTAATCTGTGTACTAATCCATTAATTAATCAAATCCATACTATATTCAAATCGTTTTGGCTCTTCTGTACTACCTTCACGATCTATTACTAAATAGTATTTCTTATCAAGATCATACTGCATGTCTTGCATTGTAATCGTAATAGCAATTGTACGATCGGCCGCAGAGCCAGTTCGATTTGCTTCAATAGTTACATTATTAGAAATCAAATTACCATCTTCATCAGTGAAGTAAGCATGATATTCTGCTGGTAAGACGGTATCACTAATTGGCGCAGTCTGGTTGAATAATAGATTCATCTTCAAATTATTAATTCTAAATGTTGTTGCCGCCAACTTAATTTCTGCTGGTTGAGCAATAGATCTTCTAGAAGTTGCTTTAATATCTAAAACAGGAATTAACATTTCTTGAATAGAAGAACCACCATGAACATAATTCTTGCTTCCACTTCTAGCTACGAATTCATTGGGACTTACTGGATAATAAACATTAGTAGGGTCATCATTATTTAAACTGACACCCATTGTTGTATTTTTCACACCCATTACACTAATTTGACTTGGAGTAATTAAATATCTTAAATGAGCATTTCCTTCATAATTTTGACCTTGAAGATCGATTTTATCTTTATCTTCAATTGGCTTTTCTTGATAAATAAATCCATGATCAGCAGTAATGATGATATGAGTTATACCATTAGTTCTTAAGACTTGAACAGCCTGCTTAATTTCATCAATTGCCTTCTCAGTAGCTTCGACTAATTCTTTAGTTGTCTTTAATTCATGTCCCTTGGCATCGATTTGGTTATGATAGAGGTAAATTACATTTTTACCTGTAATCATTTGCTTAATCTCTTTAGAAGACATTTCTAGGACATTCTTTAATTGAAAAGCAAGATTGTTTTTATCATATGACTTAAGTAGTTTGTCCCGGCTGTCAGTATTTTCTGCATTTTCACCATTCACTTTAACCTTAGAAGTTTTATTATCCCATTCTAAGGTTTCATGAGGCAGCATTACATTCATCCCCATATAAGTAACCGATGGTAAAACCGTAATTGCATGATTCATCTTCATAGTTAGACGATCATCACTATTCAGTTCTTCTTCTAATTCTTTAGCCACTTCATAACGCAAGGCATCAGAGAAAATTACGACTACTCTCTCTCGTACATCCCTAACATAATTATGATAAAAGCGTTCTTGCTTCAGCTTGGCTGGAACTTCTTTTAAGTCAAAAGTTTCATTCCATTGCTTCACAGAACTATCAAGCAAAATATTGCCATAATAACGGTCAATAGTATTCTTAATGTCAATATAATTGTCAGTATCAATGATATTAGTATAAGCCAACAAACTTTTACGATAAATCGTATCGATTTTGTAACTATTATCTAAGTAATCATTTAACTCATCTTGCCAATCATCAACCATTGGCACTCTTAAATTCAATAATTCTGCAGCATAGCGTAAGAATTTATATTCGGGTTCAGTTCCGCCATTGAAATTATTACGTGTATGATCAAGCATCTGATCGATAATCTCAAGTAGCTGTTCATAGTCGGTAATTCTTTTACCGTCAAACTTAGCGACTAACTTAGCTAAAATCAAATGATTAATTTCTTCAAATATACTGATCTTAGTTAAGATCATGGCAGGTTCATGCTTCAGTACAGTATTCAAATTTAAATCACGCCAAACTGTAGATGAACAATTGTCATAGTATTGTTGATACTTATTTGAATCAGCAAAACGATCAATAAAGATCTGCACATTATCAGATTGCTTAAGATAATAATTTTTAAATCTATCAGGAAGCTTATTGTTTAATTCATTGGCTAGGTATGTGATAAAAATACGCTCGACTAAATACTTCAGATCAACCTCGCTATCAGTTTCTCCGCCAAAGTAATTCATGACCATCTTCCAAAAAGTATCAAGTACATCATATTTACTGAACGTAAAAATATAATGATTATTAGTATAACCTGCAGCAATTACTTTCATTAACAACTCATTCATATCGAGCTTTTCTGTTTTAGTAATTGCAGCAATAATACCCTTTTCTGGTGTCTTATCAAAAGTATCAGACCAATACTTAACAAAATCTGCTCTTCTAGTTTTGGCACCAAAGTAACTATTATACTTCTTAACAAAAAGCAGTTGATTCTCTGGAAGTTGGAGTTCTTCCAAGATAATTTGTGTAGCATCTGCAGTGAAGAGCTTAGAATAATGTTCCATATCAGTTAGGTAATTTTCTTGAATTGCAGGTCTCTTGTATGGTGCATAGATTAAATATTTATGCTCTGAATCGTTTAGCAAATCAATCTTACTCTTGAATTGTTGATTTGCTTGAGCTTTATAGAGCTTAACTGAGCTTAAACGCTGTGCAATTGAATCAATAATATCCTTGAATTCTTGCTTATCATCGTACCAAAAAACATATTGGTTATCTGTAAAATAACTATTAAGTTTAGCAATAATCTTATCAGTAGTTAATGTAGGCATAAATCTTCTCCTAAATCTGTTAAATAAATTATAACAGTCGGCGGGGATGCAAAAAAGACCTCATCGAGTTAACCGACGAGGTCTTGGTGCTTGATGCACTCGTAATAAATATATGAGAATTGCATAAATGTATTCTAGGTATACGTCATAAAACTTCTTAAATACTAAATTTAATTATAAATATTTTTCTTCAAATGATTTTTGTACTTCTTGAGGAACAAATTCTTTAGTAATTCCAAGCAATTCTTTAATTAAATTTTTAGATCCAAATTTAGATATTCCCTCTAGATAATTACTAAAAGCAAAAATAGTATTTCCATCTGGTTTTATTAAAAGTTTATCATCAAGTTTTTGAATTAATAAAATCAAATTTTTCATATCAATCGAAGTATAATGCTCCGTGTCTTTAAAGTAGATCGGTTTCAATTCTATACTCTTCACTTGTATATTTGTATCTTCAATTATTTTAATTAAATCTTGAATCTTTCCATTATTTATATGACCAATTATGAAATTGTACAATATTCCTGTAACTTGAACAAAATTTTTTACGCCCCATCGTATCCAATTAAGTGCATTATTGGGATTAGGCAATTCCTGCTCTAGATATTTTAGAATAATATCTTTAATTAAGAAAACAATATATTGTTTATTTTCTATATTTACTGGCATATCTACAAAAGTAGGAGAAACTTCCAATACCATTTCTCTTACAAGATTCTCAGAACAAAAATTGTCGTCAAAATTCGAATTAAGTAGTTCCTTAGTTGCTTCTCTAAAATTCTGAGCGGTCTTTATAGATAAATAATAGCTATGAGAGAAACCGACAAAACATTCTGACGTCTTTAATTCTTCGTCATCAGGATTTGAAATATTAAATAAAGGATAAAAAACTCCTTTCATGTATAGTCTTTCTTTCTTATTTAAACAATTAATATTCTCCCTCAAATGTTTTGAATTTTGCTCTAAAATTGTTGGAAATCTCCGTTCTATTTTTTTTGCAAGTATACAATAATTAAAACCAGTTGTGTGTACAAAATCAGAGTGACTTATCCATCTATTATTTTCTCCGTCTTTTAAATAAAAACTTAATTGCGTCAATTTAGTCGACTTAAATAAGAAATCGCCTAAAACTTTAATTTGTTTTTCCGAACCATTATCAGCTAAATAATTCAGTAAATAGTCTTTTTCAAATATTAGTGGTTGATATTGTGCTACTCTATTTAAATAATCCTCAATTATAGTATCATTATCGTCCTTTAAATATTTAAATCCTTTAATGACAATTCGATTGACCATTGATATATATGGTTTGATTAAATCTTTATCCTCTATAATTCTTATAAGGAAAGTCTCAACTTCTTTTTTGTTTCTTATCCATTGCGTTTTATTCGTTAAAACTTTTATAGTAGCTTCTATTTGTGCAGAAAGATTATAATAATAATTTTCTTTCAAAGTCAGAGCTTTTCTCAGTTTTGCAATTAAATTATCAATATCCTGTTTACTAGTTAAAAGACTAACTTCATAAAATGGTTTACTTTTATCTAAAGCTTTAGAGACAAAAACACCATCGAAATAATAATCAGGACCTTGGTATTGATTGGGAATATATTTTTCAAGAAATTTATTTGTTTCTTTTCCCATATCTTGAACATTATCAGAAAAATTTTTAATTAAGCTTGGTAAATAGTTGCCTGCTAATTTTTCTTTTAATGCAAGATTAATTAAAATCCTTTGAATTAACCTATTTTTATAAAATTTCTTTGGAAAATTATTTTTATAAGTTAATTGACTATTTTCAATTAATAACGAAAGAGTTCGAACTCTAGAATCAGATGGACTATTTATTAAAAGTTCAAAATTTGTACCATAATAAATTGACTTTAGATTTTCTAATAAAAGAGTTAATGCTGAACTAAATAAATTAAATTTTGCTTTTCCCACAAAATCAATTACAGAAGTTTTGTTTTTTTCAAAATTTGTTATTAACCATGCACATCTTTCTTCATTAGCATGTAGCCTTTCAGGAAATGGATAATTAATTAGAAATTTTTGGGCTGAATTCAAATATACACTAAATCTATCATTTTGATGTAAATGACAAGTATACTTAGATAATATTTCTAAAATATCATCACATTGATTATATCTACTTAATTTTTGAGTTAAATTGCAGATTTCTTTCTTAAGATTATCAGTATAATTATTCCAATTTTTATTAATTACTCGCCAAAAATCTGAATATTCTCTTCCTTTCTCCAACGATCGAATAAAAGTCTTATTGTTGATAATTAAATTTAATTCGTTTTCATTGAGTACATCTTTAAATAATAAATCAATAATAGGTGTATCTTGTTTCTTGATTGCTTTAGAAAATAAAAACTCGAATTTTTCTTCGTCTTCAGATGCTAGAAGCTCGCGTAATTCACTAGGATCAATTAATTTATTTCTTCTTCTTTTTTCTTTCTCAATTTTTTTATTTAATATTTTTAGAAAATTAGGTAAATCATCATAATTTTTACCGTACCAAATTATCTTTATTTGTCTATTTTCTTCATAGTATTTCTTAATTAGCTGTGCTTCTTGCTTTCCAACTTCTCCATCAGAAAAAGAATATTTCATAATAGCGTATTTATTAGATTTCTTATTGTCATCTTTTAGATAATGCAAAATCTCCTCTTCTTGCAAACTAGATCCTACAAAAACTATAAGTGGAGATTGTCGTTGATCAATCTGGTAGAGTAACTTTTCTCTATATTCTGGATGGTCAAAATATAATTCATTATATGAGTCTGCTGAACTTACTAATAAAACATTATCTTTGGTTGGAGTACCATGTAAATGAATTATCGTTGTATCAGGATAAACTCGATCATCAGAAATATCTTGTGCATCTTTAATAACTTCAGGTTTCCTCTGATATTCTTTTTCATATGCTTTTTCAATCTGTTGATCATAATTTGTAGTAATAAAAAGACCACTTTGTTTGACTAATTCATCTAATATTTCATTTCTTTGCTTAATCGGATGTACATTAATAAAATAATATTTTTCAAAATCATTAACATAATTTTGGTATAGATTCATATTTAATATACGATCATCTTTTCTTAAGCAATACTTTTTAACAATTTCATGAACCAAGTTAACCTTTAGTTTATTACTATAATTTTGTTTCTTCAGCCACTCTAAAATCTCAATGTCAGTACCTTCTACATAATCGTACAAGGTGCTTTCATACTGGGTTAAGATCTGCAAATGACTTTCCCAATATTCAATTAGTCTTTCAACATATCCATTCCAATTTGCGTAACCTTGGGAAGCGGAAATTCCAGCACCTACAAAACAAATTAAAGAAGAGTTCATTTGGGCATCTACCATTTTATTTACAAATGTATCTAGTTCCTTTTTATTTAGTTCTTCAACCGCTTTTTCTAGTTCGCTTTTAGTCATTCATAATCTCCTTTCTAAAGGTAACTCTTATCGTATTCATAATAATATCACTTCTAAACAAGAAAAAGACTTCATCCTAAATTTGTGGATAAAGTCTTAATACATTATATTGGCTTGTGGATAAAATTATAATTTTGATAGCAACTTTTCACCTTGTTGTAATTTATCATGGTTGACAAGTACACCATCATCCAAATCAAGGTCAATTGGGTCTTGAGATAAGTGGTCTAGAATCTGATCATACTTCATAATCTCGTTCATTTGCTTATTAAGATTAGCAATTGCCTTACGATATTTACTCTTCACACTGGCAGTCGTTTCTTGTTCAAGTAAATTCTGATCAACTTCAATTAGATCATTCATTGCAGGCTGAAGCTCATGCAGATAATGACGTACCATTGGAAGTTGTTCAGTATTGTAACGATGCAGATACATCAATGCCTTGAAACCTTTATTTCTGCCTGAATTAAATTCCCAGTAAATTGGACGTTTCTGATAGATCTTAGCATGATCCTTATAGAAATCATTTAAGAAATAAGTTCTAATAATATCTTCTGCACTTGCACCTCGTTCAAACTTTTTAGGTTCTAATGTTTGAGCAATGAAGTCCATATTTTCTGCTAATGTTTCAGGATCAAAGGTCTTAGTTAGGAATTCTTTCAAACGAACAATAATGTCTCGATCATCATCGAAATACTGACGATCAGTTAACAGAATAATGTTTTCTTTGTTAGGCTTGAATGTTGTGTATTTGGAAGCATCCCAATCACCGCCGGCGTAAACTAAGCCATCTTGATCTAATGAATAACGACCAAAGACACAGCCGATAAAGTAAGACAAAAATGCTTTGATGTCGAGAACTTGATCTGCTTTACGAACAGATACTTCTTTGTCGTCTTCTTCTGGGGTTAGCTCATCTTGCAAGCCATAAAGATTGATGAAGATACGATTGAGTTCCTCTTCGTTAGATTCTAGCTGGTTGAAACGTGTTAGTGCTTCATTGGACCAGCTGTTGTAGGCTTGGTGGAGGGATACAGCATTTTGAGTTAGAAGTGGATTCTTTTGGAAATCCCATGAAGTTTCGAATGCATCCCAGTCTTGTTTACCTAATTTAATATTGCTTTTTACAAGCTCAATTAATGATTCATTTTTATAATTTATAAATGGAAAATTAACAAAATTACCAATTTGAAGACTAATCGTAGGATTAATCATTTTAAAAACATAATTTCCTATCTTGGCATTTAATAAAGCTAAAATTTTAAACAAAAGATTGTTATCTTTACTAAACGCGGACATCCCCTTTACGTCATGAATACTCCCCTTGGATCTATATCTTAACGAAAATGTTCCACTATTAACATCTGACCAAGTAACTGCTTCTTTGAAATAAAACTCTGTATTTTGTGGTCTTGATCTTATTTTTCCTTTATCATCAGCAAAATGTCTTATTTCATAACCATCATTTTGCCAATTCACCACATAATCATAGTTTCCATACCATTTACGATATGAACCACCTTTATTATATGGAAACCACTTTTTACCAGATTCTATCGAATCTTTAATACTCTGTGAATCGAAACTAATATTATCTATTCCTACTTCAAACCACTGACGTAAAAAACGTTTATTATCAGCTGTCGCTAAGCCCTGCTTTGCATCCACTAATTCTCCTAAAGGCGTTCCTTTTTCAAAATCATTAATCAAATTTTCACTTGCCCAATAAGCAATAGGACTACCAGGTATCTTATCAAAATTTGATTGATCAGTATGATACAAATACTTAACAGTTGGATCACTAATAGCTTCTAGAACTTTTTGCTCTTGAACAATCATTCCACCCTTAAAATTACTCAAGCGTAAATAAGTACCAATTTTATCATCTGAATTTTTCAACACGAATGTATCAATAGGAACTGTAGCTTCTTCAAAAGCTGAATATTCCATTTGAATTAAACTATCGATCTTAAAATTATTGATAATATCATGTCTTAATGGTTCATATGTCTTAATAAACATCCAAACCAAAGGTGTCATATAGCCTGCATATCCGCCTTTAACTAATTGATGTACATTATGGTAAATAAAAACAGAGAACAGATCTTTAGAGTAATTCTTATAATTATCTCTTAAATACTTCTTCAAGGTCTTATCGAACTTGTTCATATAAGGTGGATTAGTAACAACAGCTTCATATTTGGTAGCCATCACTTTAATTATCTTTAAAGTCTTAAGAATCTGTTTTTGCATTTTCTTATATCCAAAGACATCAAGACCACTTTCAAAATCTAATCCAGCAACTACTTCTTCAATAGAATCTAAATCAATGCTTTCGTCAATTTTGATAATTGATCCCAATTCTGTAGCGTCAGAAAAATCCTTAACTACTTTCTTTAAGTTGTCTCTAACCACTTTATCTGAAATAAAATTATAAAATTCATCAGATACATAAAGATCTTCAAAATAATAAAGATTTGTAGTTGGATTTTTTCTTAAGAAGCGTCGATCATATTCTCTACCCTTCATCATGATAGAAAAGTAAGCTAACTGAAAGGCACGCTTATCGATTTCTAATCCAAAAAGATTATTCTCAACAATCTTTTGAGCAGCATCCCTCTTTGAATATCCTTGCTCAAGATACATTTTCATGAAAAGCTCAAACGCATATACCAAGATATGACCTGACCCCATTGCATTATCCAGTAATTTATAGTCAGTAATATCTTGATTTTCATCAATTGCCTTTATTTCATCTGGCAACAAGTACTTCAGTTCTTGTTTAACTGTGCTGTCAGGGTGTCTTTCAAGGTAATACTTTCCTAATGAATTGTCTACCATGTATCTAACAATCCAATCTGGGGTAAACAATTGTGTAGCCGCAGGAATCTCGTCTTTTTGAATAGCCTTACCGTTCATATTCACTACTTCTTCATGAGGTGCATTATTGTAATACTGGTAAAGCCAACCAATAATTTGAACTTGTCCCTCTTTTTCGACATCAAAGTATTCTTCTGGAATTTTATCAATTAATTCTTTAATGACGCCACGATCATAATGTGGAGTGAACAACAACTTCAAATAGTTAGATGTCTCTTCAAACAATCCAGGAAGAATCTCACTTAATGCATCACATTGCTTAATAAATAGCATGGTATACAAATTATCCATTAACTCAGGAGTCTTTTCTGTTAATGCAGTAGTGATTAGTTCTTTTTCTTCAATACTATAGCCACCAAGATCATCACTAATTTCCATTGCTTCATTGATAATGTCAGGTTCATTTCTACCCTCTTCACTAGAAAGAACCCGCACTCTACTTGGCAAGTAATTATTAACTTCCATAAAACGAATAGCAATTATTCGGTTGAACCAAGTGTAAGCAACTTCTTCTACAAAATCCTTATATGCAATCTTAGAGTCTTCTTGATATCCGTGACGATTTAATTCTGCTACAATATCTTTGCGCCAGCCAATTTGTGCACCAGTTAATGCATTAGCTTCATTATCATCAACATAGTATTCCTTGTCTGGGGTTGAAATCGACAATTTGTCTTGAATCTCATTTTCATCAATGCCTAAAGTTGCTAGTTTAACGTTAATAGCATTAATTAATTCTGTTCTTGCATTAATCGCATATTTTTTAATCTTATTCTTATCCATTTAGTTGATTCCTTAATTAATATAATTATCTAAATTATAGCAAAGTAAAGACACTCATGAGTAATACGCTCTGAGTGTCTTTACTTTTATTTGAAGTCTACGTTTAAGATATCTGTATGCTGAAGTTCTTGTTTAATATTCTTTCTTAATTCATCTAAATATTTATCAAGATCTTCTTCATTCGTGATCTTCCATGAGTCTTCATGAACTAATTCAGTAATATCTTTAGATTTATTACTCTTAACTCTAACAATTGGCTTAGGTTTATTAGGTACAGGAGCTGAAGAAACAGATGCATCTTCATTGCTAGTCCCATTTTCTTCTGCTGCAGTTTTCTTTTCTCGAAGTTCTTGCTCTCTTCTAGCCTGTTCAGCTAATTCTGAACTAACTCGAGCAATATTTTCCTTCTGTTCATTGGTTTGACCATCAATATTAGTTTTTAGTCCAACTAATGATACATAAGCATCTTCACTAGCGCTATTGCTGTATTCCTTAGCTTTTTGCAATAAAGTATTGAAGACATTTTCCGCCATATCATTTAATTCGCGGTCTTTATCTTCCGGAAAATCTGATTCCGCAATTCTCTTCTTTATTACATCAAGACTTATTTGAATTTGTGCCTCGATCTTATCGTAAGCCTCTTGGATCACATCATTGTACTTATCTGCAAACTGGGTATTTAACTCTTTAAGCTTAGGAATTGTAATGTTGAAGTTATCATCGTTTAGGCAACCTTTAATTTTTTGAGCAATTCCAATTAAGTCTTGATCGCTAATCATACTCTTAGCGTAATTATAACGATCAAGATATCGATGTGCTTTATTCCAAATTGTTTGTTGGTTACTTGTTTGTTCTACATCCCCATAAAACTCAAGAATAGCTTTATCTTCGAGTTCTTCATGCCAATCTTCATAATCATCTAAATGATCTGAAATAATCTGGAAGACACGGTCACTATCTTTAACCTTAACAATAGCCTTCAGGTCATTAACACCTTCAGCTAATAATTTATGACCAGGATAAGGCGTATCAAAATTATACTTTTTACGCATTAATGCATTTAAACAAGCGATAAAACCTTTTGTTTTGTTTATAATATCGTCTGCCATTTGTTCAGAAGTAGTATTTTCATCTACTGACAGACGTTTATTAAGAATATCCTCAACGAAATCTTTCGCATCCCTCTTTTGACGCATCGATATTTCCTTGACTGGCTTAATCGTCAACTTAGCAATATTATTCTTTCCGATTAAGTAACGTTGCGTTCCTTTAGGATCCTCTTGAGCACTAGTCAATGAAATCTGTTCATTGTTAAAGTAGAACTTAACTTTACCGTTAACAAATGCTTTAGCTACCATCCAAGCAATATCAGTTGGTTTATAACCATAAGGGATTTCACCAAAACGTTTAATCACATTAGCCAATGAAACATTATTCATGCTGCTGGCTTGGACATTGATATAGTTGATGATTTCTTTGATTGCCTGTTCATCATCACTGAACAAATCATCTTTATTTTTACCCTTTAGGGTATCAAGAATATCTTGATCCGTCTTAACCGCAGTCAAATAATGTAAATTACGATAATTACTATCAATTATTTCCTTCTTGGCTTGCTCTAATCGACTCTCAAAATTACTGCCCTTGGGTAAAACATCATCCAAGACGTAGATATCAGCATCAATCAGATCATCCTTGATCATCTTCTGAGTAGCTTCTTCTACCTGCTTAGATTCAGCCTTTCTATTAAAGGCAATTTCTTGCTTTTTATCATCTGATCGACTTTCTGGCTTTTGCAAGTAAGCACTAATCTTTTCAATATGACGGTAGTTTTCAATATAACGATCATCATCTTTAAGAACAATGATGATATTTTTGCCATCCATCGCCTTTTGTTTAAAGTCAATCTCTCTATAATTATCAGCAATTAATGGGGAGATAATCTGAATATTGAGGTTATTGCTTAAACGGTTTAACCCCATTTCATCAATATATTCATTGAACTCAAAGATATATTGATTCTTCATACGAGGGTAAGTATATTTGGCGTCAATCAAATTAGATGTTAATAAATATGAACCAATCTTTTGAGCTACCTTACGATCATCAACTTCAATTGCATTAATTGCTTCATTAACTTCTCGTTCTGAATCAGTCAAGAATTGGTAAGTATCTAGCTTCTTTTGAATATAATTCTGTCTCATTAAGACATTCAAAGCGTCCTTAACTTCTGCAGTTAAAGCTTGTCTATCTTGATCAACACTATCTAGCAGTAAAGTAACTATATTTTCTAAGGTGGAAGGATAATTATCAACATAGCGGACCATGAAGAGAACGGCTAATACTTGAATATTAAAACAATAGTCTTCATTATTTTTGTTAACATACCTATCGGTTTGAGCTCGATCAAATACCACTTGGTGATCATGACTTAAGAACTCTTTCATCCCGATAAAGAATGCAGAAAATGGTACTAACCTACCTAATTCATCATTCTCATATCTCTTGGTAGCTTCCTGGAAAGTTCCCAGCATTGAACGTTCACCATCAGACATGTGACTACCATTCGCACCATGTTGACGAACTGCAGTTAAGACCTCTTTTAATAAACTAAATTGATAAGGAATAAATGGATAGTTTTCGACAAATTCTTGAGCATTATCAAATTTTTGACGCTTGATTGCATCACTGAAATTAATCTTATTATTAATGCTATATTGCTCTTGAGAGTATATATCTGCCAATTGATCACTTACTAGTGGCTTTTTAGTCAGTAATCTTTTACGAATAACTTCATCTGCGTTGGCAGAACTCATATTGATCAAAGTATTAAAACGACCTTGAATTTTAGAGAAATCTCGTTCATATTTAGAAAAGTTGCTGGCGACTTCATCCATTTGTTGCTGAGAAGTAACTACTACCCACGCACGACCTTGACATTGAACACCCAGTTGCTCAACGATTGTCTGTAAGTTAAGCATTCTACTATTATTGTCACCAATAAACTGACCGACTTCATCAGCTAAGAATACAAAATGGGCATCATTACCTTTTTTATCAAGATAATCTTTAACCAACTTAGCAAAAGCTGTTGCATCAATGCTAAATTTTTTAGTTAACAGAGTTTGAACATAATTATTTGCATCTGTTTCATCCAATGCACCACAATTTACTAAAGCCGTTTTGATCTTGGTTGACATTAATGCATAATTTTTTCTAAGTTCAACCCAGCTAGAATGATCCGTTGTAGCTAAATCTGCAAAAGCTTGCTTAAAGGCCTCATATTTGCCGACGCTATCAAGCCAGCGTTCCATATCTGCTACTACTGCAATTGGTGAATATCCTAATTGCTCGTTAAAGACTTTAAGAAAGACATCTAGAATTGAATTATCATTATTTGCAGCGTTCGAATCAGCCTTTGAATCAATATTGAATAAAGCAACTTCAGTCGGTACACTAGTAGCTTTATTAATGGCATCAGCTAAATGATCATCATCGAATTTACCATCTTGTAAGAAGTAATCAATTGCTTGACGTCCTTTTACCGTATCATTCTCTAGTAAATAGGAAAGGATTTTTAAGAAGTGAGATTTACCTGATCCAAAGAAACCGCTAATCCATGCTCCCATTTCATCGGTAGGATTATTAATACTCTTATCATAAGCATCAAAAAAACGAGTAAAGTTACGTTTTAATTCATCAGTTACAACATATTCTTCGAGTTCTTGTTGTTTAATATCATCACTATCTTGACCAATTTTAATGACGCCACGAATATCTCTATTTATATCTTTTGCAAAAATATCTTTTATTTGTATCATAATATGCCTTTAATCTATTCTGAATGCTCTATAGTAATTCTGATCTTTAATTTCGCCAAATGCACGCAAGCTCATTTCATCGTAGTTTCCAGGATAGAACATAACAACTGGATTATTATCTAATACTTGATGCATAGTGTTTAAAATTTTATGAGCGCGAATAATTGGATAGACTTTGCCTAGTCCAGTCAGAAATACAATACATTGTCCATCACCTTCTGGAATTCTTTCTTTAATATATCCAACAATCAAATTATTATTTTCACTCATTTCAAGAATGTTGTTTATTTGTTCGATTAAAACATCGAATCCTTGATTTTTCTCAATATCCTCTAAAATGGGAATAGGATCAGATCCAGTATATTTTTCTTGATCCTTGAGCAAATGCATCATAATGTCATAAATATCAAATACTTTTAGATTAACTCTTGCCGCAATGGGGCTTTCTTGAATTTTATCAATCTGCTTCCGCATATAAAGTTCCTGATCTGCTGGATAATCAAAAACATAATAGCCTACTTCATTTGATAAACCTTCGTTATGTTGAAATTTAGGATCATCCATTTTTTCTTTCAAATGTTCAATCCTAACTTTAATATTCTCAGTCATTACATCCCTCCTAAAGCAGCTAATTCATAATCTAACTTTGCAACTTTCATTGCTAAAACTAATTGAGAATCAAGTAATGGAAACAGAAGCTTATCTTGTTTTTTATTTTGAGGATCAATCTCCATCAATCCTCCATCCCGCATATATGTCTTTAGTGCTCCCTTAATTCGCTTATAAGTATTTAGCGACCACGCAGCAATTGTAGGACTTTCTATCCTTTTTTGATTAATAAATGCTTCAACTTCATAGTCTTGTAAAATATCCTCTCGCATTTGCACTTTGGGGCGATACACCTCATAGATAAACTCATCTAAAATACGACTAGTTAACATTACTGACAATAAAGAAATGATTTTTTGATTGGAAGTATCAAGTTGCGAGAATATATTTAAAACTGATTCAGGCAATGCTTTTACTCTGACGGCAAGGTTTCTGGAACATCTTTTAGCACGTGTTTTCGTTGGCATTTGAAAAATATTTTCTTCATCACTCATTTGCTTAATATCATTAACACTATAACCTGACTGATAAAGCTCAATAAATTTTGTAAGTTCTGGCAGCCAAATTGCATAAGAAGCAATTCCACCATTATAACTGCGTGACATTTATAATACCCCATTCAATTTAGTAACATTTTCATTATATCAATGATAGGAAGTGAATTACATACGAAAAAATTAGGAAGATCAAGTTAAGATTATCTCGTTTGATCTTCCTGTATTACTATTTAATTGTGTATTTGACTTGATCAGATATATCACATAAATCTGCTATTTTTGAAATTATTGCAATAATTGTTGTAGCAGAGTGATTGGTTTCTACTCTTATATTGTTTGCTAGTACTGCTGGCCGAGTAAAGTGAGAAAATAGTTTCATGTCTAATGAATCGTCTTGACGAATTTTTTCAAAATTACGACTGTCAATTGCCCAAACATAGTTCAGAAAAATTACTAAAGCACTACGCCAAGAGTCAATTGAGTAATCTCGATCATTTAATGTAATACGAACAGGCTTCTTACCTGTTACGTCAACTTCTTCATTAATGGTATGTTCTCCAGCAATATCTTCAGCTTCTTCGCTCTTAATATCTGGTTTGGCAAAAATTTGACAAAGTTCATTAGATAAATCTTTTGTACGATCAAGTATTGTATCTTTATTCCATTGATCATATCTCTCAGGAATTTCTCTAGTTAAAGAAACATTGGATTTGCTATAGTATTCTTTTTTATCACTGAATATTTTATTGCTCATTTCTTGATTATACATAGTCAAAGTCAGGTTTCCTATTGTACCGCCTAATTGCTCATTTATTTTATCAGCATTTTTGACTTCTAGACGCCAATCATTATTTAAACGTTGTGGCATAATATGTTCTACTTGAGCATTATCAAAGTTAATAGTTTCCCTTGTTCTGTTTTCTTCTAAGACTACTAAAGCTAATTTAGCTAGATTATTTCTTTGTTTATAAAGATTTACTTCTAATAAACTATTTTTAAGATCAGAATCATCAGGGAAACTATTATTTAATTTATATATTTCATTTTTTTGTAAATCAGACTTTGCCTTGTCTTTATCACATAGCGCAATAACTATTCTATTTACTCCATTAGTAGCATGGCGACAAACTTTCAATCGGAACAAATAGCTCTCCATAATGTGTGCTAATTCAATTAATTTATCCCAATCAATTTCAGAATTTTGGCGCATTTCTAATAACATTAAGAAATATGGATAAATTACTTTACTTTCCATTACATTTACATGTCTTAGAATTTTATTAAACTTAGAAGAATCTGTATTGCAATTGAGCATTTCATTATAAAATTTAGCAAATTTATATAAATCTGCTAAAGCCGCCTCTGAATCTAGATTATGTGTGTGAAAATAATTTTTATAGGTATCATAGACTTTGTTTCTTTTTACTAAATTGTGAGTTTTCATTATTAAATAATGACGTAAAAATTCAGTAAATACATTTGTAGTAAAGAATTGTTCTATTTTAATCCAATATTCCTTATAAAGATATGCTTGATTTTCTGAATTTAAGCTCATTAATAAAAAGTTTCTTACTAAATCAGAAGCTGAAAGAGACACGCCAGTTGAATTAAGACTTTCAAAAATAATTTGTGGATTTTCATCCCCAGGATCATTTGTTAATTCAATATATACCATTGCAAAATGATTCATAGCTTCATAAAGCTGAGGAGTATTAATTCCAGAATCAGTTATTCTCTTTTTAAAATAATTATAATTTTCCACCACTTTAGATGGGTTATTATATTCTTTACCATTCATTACAGCAAAGAAGGCATCAGCATCATGATCAACGGGCTTCAACTTAAGATGATTATTTGCATCCAAATATTTATTGGTTAAGTACTGTTCTTCAATTTCATCCTTATTTTCTGCATCAATATCAGAAATAGCCTTAAGCAATAGAGTCAAACTCATTAGTCTTTGTTGCCCATCAATAATTCGATAAATATGACTCATTTTTTTACCTGAGTCAGTAACGTAAACTACTGCACCAATAAAATGATCTTGATCTTCCTTTTCTGCTGTTAACAAGTCATTAAAAAGTTGTTCACATTGGGGCTTGCCCCATTCATAATTTCGTTGAAAGACTGGAATTTCAAAAATAGTTTTTCCGTTTCCTAAAAAATCAAATAAGTTAATACTATCTGCCTTCAATTTAAATACTCCTATTTTACTTTATGCTATTATTATATATCTTTTGCTAACACTCTTTCCAATCATCACGAGGAATCTTCTTTTTCAGTAATTTAAATTACAGTAATCGTACTTACGATAATTATAATTACTGTAATTACGATTACTGAAAAATAAAAAGCATCCCTCTCTGGAATGCTCGTAAGCGTAAAAAACTGAAGTATCTTTCTTAGCTTCCATTTTTCGGCTATTCTTAGCTCATAAACTTAAGGAGGCAAAGAACATGCTATTACCTCCTACTCAATCTGTTTACTTATATTATAGAAGATAAATTTATGTATACGCTTTCTATTTTGCTATAAAAAAAGTCTCTTGACTAAATCAAAATAACCCAATCAAAAGACGTTTTTAACTATCTCCTACCTATTCGGCGTAACATCAACGCATGCTGTTTTAACCTCGGACCAGTCACTGATCAAATTACTGTGAAGTGCACGAACGCGAACTTCGTAAACTTGGTCCTTCTTAAAGTCTTGTCCAAAATCATTCGTTGGATCATCTACTATATCGCCGCTTCTAGTTTTGCTAAAGAAGGTTGCCCACTTACTGCTACCTTTCAATCTATACTGAATCTCATAGCTATCAGCTTCTGGGTTAATGTCCCATTCAATGTTGATATATGGTTCATCTGAACCATGGTCATTATAATAGCTAACCTTAAGCGTTGGCGTCTTTGGTTTCTCATGACTGCCCTTTAAAGGAATATAGTAAGTAAACTTTTGATTTGCTGAAACTGGGCTAAAGCTTCTACCTTCTTCATCATTCACCGCACGAACAGCAATATCGTAAGTTTCACCGTTAATCAGTCTATTCTTTGAAATTGTCTGAGGTCAACTACCCTAGACTGAAGTCTAGGGCTTAGTGGCTCGTTAGCTTGCGCTAACCAGAACACCAACTTGCTTAGATACGAACTTGACTTACCAGCAATAGTCTTTTGACTATTGCCGATAGAGGTCGTCTAATTACCAAAGCCTTTTAAGTCCGCGAGTTGCTAACGGACTGCAGCCTTTCTAGGCTGCTTTTTTTATTTTAGGATTTTGCCACTTGCTTAATCCTTTTTCTAAGATGTTCACTGCCGCATTCCAATCACGAATATGGGGCATTCGACAAATTGGACAAGTCCACTCCCGATCCTTAAGGGTTAATTTCTTATAACCATTTTGGCCCATAATACTGCCACAAGCATGACAGCGTTGAGTAGTATATTTAGGATCAATTGTTAGAAATTCTTTACCATATAGATCTGCCTTATAAGCCAGCATATTCAGGAAACTACGCCAGCCGACATCAGAAATTGATTGCGACAAGGCATGATTCTTTAACAGGTTTCTGTTTCTTAATTCCTCGGCAACTACTAAATCGTGGTTTTTGATTAGTGCAGTTGAGAGTACTTGTAAAAAGTCATTACGCTGTCTTCTGATCTTATCGTGCAGTTTAGCGACTATTAGACGCTGTTTTTGATAGTTTTTTGCTAGCCACAAATTGCGTCCTTCTTTTTTAGCCCGGCGCTGTCTGCGAGACAAGACGCGTTGGGCATGGGCAAGCTTCTTTTTTGCTTTACAGTAAAAACGTGGATTGACAACCATTGATCCATTTGACTCCGTTAAGAAATTATCAAGGTTAAGGTCAATGCCAATTTGACTTTGTGTTTTAGGTAATTCCTTAACAAAAGCAGTATCACTGCCTAATTGCATAGACAGGTAGAACTGGTCATCAGCGGTCTTTTTTATCGTCACTGTTCCGATTCTAGTTGGAACCTGCTTAAACAAACGCTCTTTAATCAGTTTTCTAAAACCAGCAATGCGGACGATACCCAGCTTAGGCAGTTTAACGTGCTTAGCATCAATAAATCTAGCTGTCCCGTTATCAAGAAAAGCTTCTTTTTGCTTAGGATATTGACAGTTGGTCTGATATGACCAGTCGCTGCGTTTTTTGTGAAAAGTCGGAATTCCATGACCAATCTTGCGATAGTTGTTCCAAGCTTTCTGATAGTTTTGAATCGCATTGGCAAGAGCGAGACTATCAATTTCTTTAACACGTAAAAAGCTATAAGCATCACGAATATTCTTATGCTTAGCTAGTAGTTCGTTATTAGCGACTACTGCCTCTGCCAGCTTTTTTTCATAATGATTGAAAGCAGAAAAAGCAAAGGGCATTGCATGGCTTTGCTTAACTGCTAAATAGCGTTTGGCATGATAACTGCTCCGATTGCGTCCTACATAAGAGTTGTAGACAAAGCGCTGCGCATCATAGTTTAGTTTAATGATTTTCTTTTGCTCAGAGCTAGGATAAAAACGAAGCTTAACGCCAAAATGATAGGTTAAACTGCTCATTCTTTTCATGTATTTCACCTCCTTGTATTATTATAATTTGATTATATCCTATGTATATCTTATAATCAACAGTAAATAGATACATAGTAAACGAAAGGATATTAGACTATGAATAATAAGAGAGACAAAATAAAAGACGCAGGCTATGAAAAGCACTACGTCTATAACGTACATTATCACTTAATCTGGTGTACTAAGTATCGCAATCAAATCTTTACTAACCAAGACCTTGCACAAGAGATGCGAGACCTGCTCAAGCAAATAGCCGAAGATAATCAAATCCAAATTGAAAAAATGGAAGTAATGCCTGAACATATTCATTTGCTTATTAGCTTTAGGCCATCAAAATCGGGTTCAAGCGTAGTCAAAGCGCTCAAAGGAAGAAGTGCTTTCTTATTCTTCCAGAATCACCCCGAAATTAAGCAAAACAAGATGTGGGGCGGACATTTATGGTCACCCAGCTATTACTTTGGTAGCGTAGGAAATATGTCAAAAGAAGTAGTAGAAAAGTACATTAATGACCAGATCTACAATGCCGTTAGAGACAGTAAGCCCTATCCATCCCCGCATTAAAATACGGGGATTTTCGGGCGTTTTTCATTAAAATATCAGGATAATTGCCGTCAGGGGTGAAATTACTATGTCCAATCATTGATGCGGCATCAAGCAAAGGATCATTTGATCTATACCGTCTTAGAGAAGAACCATAAATTCCATAACCAGTCGCATTATCAGCTTTAGTATAATCAACCTTGATTCCATCTTCAGTTGAGCTAACCTTAGTCAACTTAGGCGTACTTGGAAGAGCATTCGTATCTTCGCTAGTCAACTTAAAGCTGAAACGACCACGAGCAGAACCTTTTTCTAGATAATAAGTCCCTTTCTCTAAATTCCAGGAATATTTTCCATTTTTTAAGGTTCCTTTGGTTTTCCATGGATTTAACGCATAACCATAGTCTGTGTCCTGCACTATTTGAATATTATTAGTGTTAAAAATATTTGACCGACTATTCTCATACACCGGCTGAACAGACATATTCATCGTTACCTTTTGGTCTTTATCCAGCGTGAATTTGTATATATTCGTTGTATTCAGCTTGTCACTATGATACATGTTGCTTAGACCAGTAACTGTCTGACCCATTTTAAGTGGGATAGCTTCCGAATAACGTACTGTAGTTGGATAAGTTTTATGAGAGAAAGTCTCCAGCTTATTTCTGATCTTGGTAATCCGTGTAGCGCTAGTCTTAATCTTTACATTTTTACCAGATTTAGTAGTCAAATTGTAATGACCAGAACGCAAATAGAAGACTTGGGTATTCTTGTTTTTACCCTTATAAGGGATGCATTCCCAATTTGAAGTATTAAGGATCTTATATTTTGCCTTAGTGGCAACAGTTAATCTGGTTGGTGCTTTGAAATAGAAACGGTATTGATTGCCTTTTCTCACATAGCTGGTTGCATTATCAGAAATTGGTACTGTTGCAGCTTGAACGTTAGTATTCAAACTAAATAGCAATGCACCAGCAGCTACTGCACCAATTAAATAGCCTCTCTTCTTCATAGTTTTAACCTTCTTCTGCTTAATAATCCTCAAGTTCTTCAAGTTGACCATCAGCCGACTGATAAGCCTTCTTGACTTGATCTAACTTGAGTTCAGGGATAAAGTTCATTGTCTTAGCTGGATTTAACACATCAAGCAATTGAACTCGCATCATCTTATCAATCTTTAATTTCTTTTCAGGCAATTTCAAGATTGTATTCATATCTTTCATGCTATTGTACTTTTCAACTGTCTTGTGTACTTCGCTAGCCAAATAAAGCCAAGTACGATAATCAACTGATATAACCTCATTCTCTGGAACTTCAAGTTCCAACAAGATTTCACCGGCATCTGGCAGGTCGGTTACATGTTCAGGAAATGGTGTACAAGAGATTGGTATTTTTTTAGCCAAAATAGGCTTCTTTGCTTCTGGTAACGTATCCTTAATAATCTTTTGCAACAGATATTGTTCAAGATAGATATTCTTGAAATATTGATCTTGTGTACGAATCGCATTAAGTAAATATGATTGCTCATCAATGCTGATCTTGCCGTTCTGTCTTAAATCCGTCCAACCTTTTTGACTAATTGTATACTGTAAAGTTAATGTTTTCATTTTATCTTCCTTGTTAACGTATTTCTTATATTTATTATAACAAAAAGCCAGCACACTATAGCATTCCATAGTATGCTGACTCTTTAATTTAAGTTAGATTTTTTACCTATTAAAATTTAGAATTAGATCAATCAAATCCTGTACTTTCTGCAGATCAGCAGAGCTAATCACTTTTACCTTATTTGGTATTTCGAAGTGAGCATAATAATCAACAAAACGTTGAATAATATCCATATTCACTGAATATTCTCGATCACGATTGCGTTGGTCAAGAATTTTTAACGCATGGGCTAATGATTCCTCACTTAGTGGATCATTGGCATCCAGTAGTGGTTTAAAACAATCGATCACATACACTTGATAATTATTCGGTACTCTTTTCAAGATATCATTAATTGGATTAAATCCATGCCCGCCTAAATTTGTATTATCGACAATAGTTGGTAGGCCATTTTGTAACCGTGTTTGCAGTATTTGATTAAAAATTTGCCACACGATTTTTTCAGTTTGACCCACAAAGTTGATTTGGGGATGCCCATTATTTGAATTAATTCCATTTAAACGAATTCTAATCTCATCAGCTGAGATAGTATAGTTTTGCAAATCGTTCATCTTAATGAAACTAGATTTACCTGAAGCTTGTGGCCCCAACATTAAGATTAACGGTATCCTTCTCATATTATTAGTCATCTTGGTAATACAAATCCTTAAATTTCTTATGCTTATATTGTTGAGCAAGTTGTGGCGTCTTCCAGGCAACGCCACTTACCCATGGACCGGCTCCTTGAGCAAGTACTAAAACAGATTGACCATTCTCAGTATGTAGACCATAGAAGTCTCCATCACCTGCTTCCTGCATCCAACCACGGACATTCATATAATTTATTCCATGAACACGTTGACTTCCCATACCAGCCATTCCCCAGTTTTTGGTTGCTTTATGATATGATGCAGACATATCACCATAAGTATATTTATCAAGAAAACCAGCTTTTACTTTATGCAATTCTTGTACGTAATTATCAACGTTGATTTTGTTTTGACTTATTTTAATAATAGACATTTTATCATCATTATAAGTATACCAAGTACCTTGAAATTCAGTTGGCACATTAAACAATCCGTCGTCTCCTGGTAAGTTTGATTTTTTACCAGCAGAATCTGAAGAATCATCGCCTGAATCCGAACGCTCATCGTTCACCTTGGCATTTTGAGCTAAACTATTTACCAAACTATCTGAGTCACGTTTATTCAAATAATCAACCATTTGCTTCATGGTCACAGATCCTAATTTTTTACCAGTTGAAAAGAGATAATAAATATTCTCTCCATTCACTTGCTTAAGAGTATATCCAGCATCTGCCGATACCATATAAGCTACGCCGCTACCCTCATTCATATATGAATAATTTGACTGATTCTTTAAATCAACTTCAATACCGTTTTGCTTACCATCAAGCAAAGCCTTGTTCCAACTACCAGAATAACGATCACCAGCATATGCAACCACAACTGCTACCGTTTTCTGCGGACTTAGATCTTGATCTGATAAGTGTCCCATCTTTGTAGGTCGTTTCTTGTTCTTAGTTACTTTGATAGTTGCACTCCCTTTAGATGAAGTCTTTTGCTTAGGCTTTTGACTGCAGCCAGCTAAAGCTAAACCTGCTAACAAAATTACTGATATTTTCCCAATCTTTTTCATTTCATCCTCAACTTTCCAATTCAACGACATTTTACCACTTATCAGGCATTTAAAAAGACATAGTCAGATTTAATCCAATGTCATTAAGTTAAGACATTGACAATTAAGGGTGCTTTTTTAGAGATCGAATCATTTGGATTCGATCTCTTTTTTTGTATAAAATAAAGGCGAAAAGACCTGCCTTTTCGCCTAT
>NZ_NFKZ01000002.1:0-139597 GCF_002160635.1 Lactobacillus gallinarum | reverse complement strand
AAAGAGTCCATTTTGACCTCGTTTCTAAATGTTGTGTGGTAACTACATTCTATCAAACAGGTCCGAATGGACTTTTTATTTTTTATCAAGTGTTCAATTTAATTTTACAATCGGCGAAAGAATTAAATTAAATAAAGACGAGCGAATTATTTTCCCAGGTTTTTATGGTATTACTCCGTCAGCACATATTGCCACATTTTCACGGGGAGGTTCTGACATTACTGGTGCCATTCTAGCTCGTGGATTTAATGCAGATTTATACGAAAACTTTACTGATGTTGATGCCATTTTCTCCGCAAATCCTAATATCATTGACCATCCTAAGCCTATTAAAAAAATGACCTACCAGGAAATGCGAGAATTATCATATGCCGGTTTTTCCGTTTTTCATGACGAAGCTTTGATTCCTGCCATTCAAGGAGAAATTCCAGTTAACGTTAAAAATACAAATGCTCCAGAAAAGCCCGGTACTTTAATTGTACCAGAAGAAGGATTCACAGCTAAAAAGACGATAACCGGCATCGCTGGTGGCAAAAATTTTGCAGCTCTTTATTTAAGAAAATACATGTTGAATAAAGGCGCTGGTTTTACTCTAAAATTAATGGAAATCTTTAATCGACACCACGTCTCTTACGAACATATGCCCTCTGGGATTGATGATTTAACTGTAATTTTTAAGAAGGATGCATTAAATGACCAATTAATTGACGTGATTTGCAATGAAATTCAAACTAGTTTGAATCCAGATCAAATGCAGTGGATTGATGATTATGCTATTACAATGGTCGTTGGTGAAGGGATGAAAGATAAACTAACCCTTTGTGCCAGTCTTCTTTATCCTCTTGGTAAAAAAGATATTTCTATTCAAATGATTAACCAAGGTGCATCACAAATTTCAATTATGATTGGCACTAGACGTAAAGATGAAGAAGCAGTTATTAAAACCATTTACGAAAACTTTATCGCTGAAGATTAGTTTACATAATCATGATTACGTAATTGTATATCAACTTTAAACAAAAAAGCCAATCATTTACTTTTAGTAAATAGATTGACTTCGGGAATAGCATTAGACTTGACTCTAATACAATTTTACTTGGTAAGTTTAATTTTGCATAGTCCTATTCTTAATCATTCTATTAATTTTTCAATATAAATTCTTAAGATTTGATTGTTACATTATAGATAACTTATTGAAAGGAAAATAATATTGATTAAATTAATAATTATTGCAGCTACTTTGGCAACTGCAGGGATTATGGCTATTAGTTCTACATTAGTTAATAAACCTCTTCCCGTTAAAATAAGAAATCATAATAATCGTAGATAATTTAAAAGCAAGCTATTTCAATCAAATAACTTGCTTTTTTGTTATGGTCTATAAAAAATTTCTCCCTGATCTACTATACAGTCAGGCTTAAGCAAATGTAGTCCCTTACTTTCTACGGAATACTTAGTAGCTTCAAGATACTTTTTAAAATGCTTGGTCTTTAGATGCTTTTCATATGCTTCTTCAGTCCGGTATACCTCTAGTGAAAACCATTCATTAGGTTGATTCATAATAGTACCGGCAATCATAGCCAAAATTCCATCTTCTTTTTCAACCGCAGTTTTCATTTCTTTCATTACCGCATTGGCAAATTCATCACCTTTGCCCAATTGTACACCAATTTCGGTTAAATAAACCACGTAATCATTGTCGTGCGTAACAGCTAAATTTTCAGGTTTAGTTGAGATAAATTCAGGATATAATTCAACTTTAACTTGACTAGTCACAATATCTTTCAGATTATGTTCAAATTGTTGAACCTGACTTGTATCTTCGTGTTGTTGATAAGCAGCATCATCTTGGTAGCTTTCGATCAAGTAGTTCTTATATTCTTTTTGATCTTCATGACCACTCTGCATAAACAAGGCATGATCGGCATTTAACATATACTCTTCTACTTTTTGAGTATAATTTTCATGATTTTTTGGATCTATTTCTAATCTAAATAAATTTAAAACAGGTGCTTTTTCTAATTTCATTTTTCTTTCCTACCAATTTTAATTTTTATTGATATTATATGCTATTTTCACAAAAAAGTGACTACCAAAACTAACTTAACATAATTTATTTAATTTGAAGTAAAATACCATTAAAAAATGCTTCAAATCTTTTCGTGATCGAAGCATTTTCTTATTATTCAAATTTTACAAATGATAGTCTACTTTTTTAAACTTATAATTTTTCATTTGTTTAGCTAATTTTTTGCTTCTGTAGTAATTACCACCATCATATCTGCTTGAATATAGCAAAACATTATGTTTTTTACCATTAATTTTTTGCGGCATTACTCTATAAAGGCTCCAATTTTCAAAACTAATCCATGGATTAATTTCATAAAATAGATGATTTTTCATCTTAGTCGTTTGGCCCGACATCCAATTTTTAGTTACATGATCAAAATCGGTTTGATTTTGGATATTACCATTAAAGTAATCACTAATAATCGATTTATCTTGAGTGTAAATAATTTTTCCATTAACCGTATGTGCAGTAAAAGTAATTTTTCTACCATTATGAGCGTTACGGTCATATGAATACCATGTACCTTGCATCTTTTTAGGCACTGTAATAATTGCTCCATTACCATAAGTATTATCAGTGGCATTTACATGAGTTGTTAATACACTCAAGCCTAAAGCCAATACCATTGCAGATAAAGGCAATAACTTTCTTGTTAGCATAAAAATCATCTCCAGTTGTAAAATTATGGATTCGCTTTCATTATTAATTCTACAGTATTTTGTTACTTAAAGATAGATTAATATACTTTTTGAACTAATGAAATGAAATCTTTAATTTTGGCATCTTCATTTGTATAGAAGGCTGCGATTTTTTGCCGCATTTGTTGTCCATTAGACAATAAAAATAATTGCTGCAAAGTATCATTACTGATCAAACCAGCAGTCGCTTCATTCATCAAGAAATATCCTGATCCAGAGGCTACTAATAATGCTGCTTCTTCTACAGAATTTGAAGCAATAAATGGACTTTGAATCTGATAAATATCCTTAAATAAATGAAGTTCTGCGGCCTCTTCTTCTGGTTTAGCGACAATAAAACAAGTTAAATCGACTAAATCATCTTTATTAATCATCTGGATACCGCTAGGATAACTACCCTTCTGTAGAATAGCCATGACAGCTTTTTGACCTAAGATTTGTGAATTAAAATCAACCTGTTCATCCCGCAGATCATTAATTGCTAAATCAACATCTTGCTCAGCTAGTTTATCAAAGACTTCATCATGTCCCATACCAATTAGACTAATTTTTATATCAGGATATTTTTGCGTAAACTGGTCTACAACTCGATCTAAATCTTTTCTACCAAGCTGGTTAAAATATGCTATTTTTAATGTTTTCATAGTTAATCTTCATCCAAGGGAGCATGACCTTCGTCAGCTATCTGCTTTTTATCTTTTCTAATTTGGTACTTATTGAGCATGATCAGCAGCGAAATAACCACATTTATCCCACTAATCACTACGCTTAAAAATTTTAGTAATCTAACTTTCTTTTGCTTACTCATTTTTAATGCCTTCTTTCCTTAAAAATAATCATAAAATGAAACTTTGCCTTTTACAAAATCTAACTTTTTAATACGATAATTTGTTATTAGACCCAATTCAATAGCAGCCTTTAAAGTTAAACGGCCTAAAAGAACTTGGGTCCATGCGGTGATTGGCCCAGAAAAATCAACTAATTCATTTTCTTTACGCTCACACGTAACTTCACGATTGTGATTATTCAATTGCCAAACGCCAATATTCCAAGGACATTGATCATCATAATTAACTTCAATGTTAAAAGTACCTTCTTGCAGTGGCCGCATGCATGACAAAACTTTTTGAAAATCAATAATTCTACTCATCATATATGGATGAAGTTGAATGTCTAATTCATTCTGTTCTGGGAAAAGCTCGGCCAATAATGATTTCTCAGGTAGCATCATACAAAACTCTTTAACTGAACCTATATGAGATGCCATAAAGCCTAATATGCTTGATAATCCTTGAGGGGTAATTGAATATAATTCATCTGCCATAAAGCAATTATCAACTATCCGATAAATCAAGTAACTCATTGGACGACCGGCATTATCAAAATAAACCGCAATATCTCGATGATGGTAGTAACTATCTAATCTATTCCACCACCAAGCTTCTCTAATAATAGTATTTCTCTCGTCATCAGTATGTAATTGACGTTCATATAACTGAATTACGCCATTTTGAACAATCAAATCACCCCATTTTCCGCGAATCACCTTACCCTTACGAGGTAATTTAAAGGAAGCTAAAGCATCCCCAGAAAAGCGATATTCTTTTTGATAAATACTATTGCTAAAGCCATAATGACGATAAAAATCTTCTGAAAAAGGAGCTAAATTTGCCACCGGAATTTTATTTTCATGCAAATCATGAATAACTTCTTCCATTAATTTAGAAATATGGCCCCGTTCTCTACATTCAGGATAGGATGATACATAGCCAATCCCAGCTATTGGAACATGATGACCAAATATTTCACCCTTAAATTGATTTACCATCATATAACTAGTCAATTTTCCTTGATCAAAATATCCATATCCATCACTATGATCATACCGACTCATAAAATTGGCATCTGTAGTTAAATCAGAATCTTTTAAAAAAGCGTATTCAATCAATGAAGCAATTTGTTTTAAATTGTCTTGGTTTTTCTTTAATTTCATAATTTTCCTTATAAAAATATACTGTCTTAATAATCTTACTTATATTTTAGATCATTTTATGTGTTTTTCGTTAGCTTTTCTTAAGATTTAGATGAAAAAACGGGATGAATATACCTGTCATCCCGTTTTACTTATTTACATACTTTGTATATAAACTAGAAATATACTTTTGCATTTCCTGTACTGAATGTCGACGTGATCGTGCACATTCTTTAGCAGGACGATCACATAAGTAGCAACGGCGACTTGCATAATTTAATTCTTTACGTGAAATCGCAGGTCTGCCTTTAACTAGTACGTCGGCATCGAATAATCGACCAACCGAACTATTCTCTTCAAATGAAATAGTCGATAATTTAACCTTCTTGCTAGATTCCTGCAAAATATAAAAATTTTCACATCCAGCATCAATATTCAATGCTTTTACCAATCGATAATTATAATTTTTATCCTGCCACTCTTTTTCTAATTGCTTGATTCCATAATTAAACAGTTCAATCAAATATTGATTATTCTTAATTGGACCCGGAATATTTAAATTAATATCAACTAACGTAGTATCGGGATATTTTTGAAAAATCTTTTGTTGTAAAGCTACACGATAATCCTTTGCAGCTAACACTTGAGCAATATCTTGCGGATTTCCTTCTTGAAAAATATTCATTATTATCTCACCGCAATTAATTATAAACGATTGTACCTACTCCATCATCAAGTTTACTTGCATTTCTTAAAGAAGTAATGATTGCAGTATTTCCTGTTTTCTCTACGAAATTAATGACAGCTTCAATTTTAGGTTTCATGCTACCTGCTGCAAATTGACCAGCTTCTAGATACTTCTTTAGTTGATCTACCTTTACTTTTCCAATAGGAGCTTGATCCGGCTAATTATAGTTCACATAAGCATTATCAACAGTAGTCAAAATAACTAACTCATCTGCTTGAATATCTTCAGCTAATTTTGCGGCACTAAAATCTTTATCAATTACTCCTGCTACCCCTTGCAAATTATTATCCTTTATTACTACAGGGATGCCGCCACCTCCCGCAGCAATTGGGACAAATTTACTCTTCAGTAAAGTATCAATAACTGGTGCATTAATAATCTTGACGGGCTTTGGGGATGAAACTACTTGCCGGTAACCTCGACCTGCATCTTGCTTATAACTATATTCAGGATGATAGATTTTTTGTTTCTGCATTTCATTAAAAGTATAAAACGGGCCAATTGGCTTAGTAGAATTCTTGAAAGCCGGATCATTAGCATCAACTATTATCTGATTGCATCCAATAACCAATACTGCCTTGAGTCATTGCGACTACGGTATCAAGTGGCATTGCAGGATTATCTTTGCTAGAGCCTTTATATTGCTGCAAAAGCAAATTACCAACTTGTGGTCCATTACCATGAACAATCGCTACTTGATCTCCCTTTTCAATCATTTTAGCAACGACTTTTATTGTCTTTTCCACTTGCTTTTCTTGAGCAGCTGCACTATTATCACCTGCTTGAATAGCATTGCCACCCAAAGCTACAACTATTCTTTTCATTTTATTTACTTCCTTCATTAACTGATGGAATAAATAAATTACCTAAAGTAGCGGCCATTATTGCTTTGATAGAATGCAATCTATTTTCCGCTTCAGTAAATTGCCAAGCGTATTGAGAGTTAAAGACTTCATCAGTAACTTCCATTTCACTTAAACCATACTTTTCATAAATTTCTTCGCCAACTTTAGTAGTGCGATCGTGAAATGCTGGTAAACAGTGCATAAAGATCAATTGATCATCTGGAGTTCCCGTCATTTGCATCATTTTCATTGTGACCGTATAAGGCTTTAATAACTTAATTCTCTCGCTCCAGTCATTTTCACCCATTGATACCCAGACATCAGTGTAAATAATATTGGCTCCTTTAACGCCTTTTTCAATGTCATCAGTAATCAAATTCTTAGAACCAGAATCTTGGGCAAAATCCTGCGCAATCTTTTGTACATCTGGATGAGTAAACAAAGGCTTTGGCGTAACTATGTGGACGTTAACTCCCAACATACTTCCAGCTACTAAAAGACTGTCGGCAACGTTATCGCGGCCATCTCCTACATAAGCTAAAGTAAGCCCCTTTAGGTGACCAAACTTTTCTTTAATGGTCATAAAGTCGGCTAACATTTGCGTTGGGTGCCATTTATCGGTCAATCCGTTCCAGACAGGTACACCAGAATACTTGGCCAGGTCTTCTACATCCTTTTGAGCAAAGCCACGATATTCAATACCATCAAACATACTGCCCAAAACTTTTGCAGTATCTTCAATGCTTTCTTTTTTACCTAAGTGAATTTCACCAGCACCCATATATTCAGGATTTACGCCTAAGTCATTGCAAGCAACAACAAAGGCTGAGCGCGTTCTTGTTGAAGATTTTTCAAATAAAAGAGCTATATTCTTGCCCTTTAAATATTCGTGAGGAATATTTTCTTTCTTTAGTTCCTTTAAATGAAGTGCAAAATCAATTAAGTAATTAATCTCTGCTGGAGTATAATCCTTGCATTTTAATAAACTTCTACCTTGAAAAACGTTTTGTAAATATTTCATTTTTCTGCCTCTTACAAATCTTCACGAACAAGTGGACATGACATGCATCTTGGTCCTCCGCGACCACGAGAAAGCTCACTTGAATGAATCTTATGAACTAAAATGCCATGTTTTCTTAACAAATCATTTGATACATAATTACGATCATAAGTAACGACTTCACCTGGTGCAATAGCCAAGGTATTTGAGACGTCATCCCATTGTTCACGAGCAGCCGCAATCGGATCACCATTGCCAGTCAGAATTAAGTCAATCTCTGATACGTGTAAGTATTTCTTTAAAACTTTAACCAAATCATTTTCTGGCGTAATTTTAACCTCACCATGATCGTCTTGCTCTAAAACATAAATATCAATTTTCCCTGCTTTATCTAAAATAAAAGGATGAACGGTGAATTGATCATAATTAATCATTGTAAAGACCGTGTCTAAGTGCATCATAGCATGATTGTGCGGTATTTTGATTGCTAAAATTGTGTCATAACTAGAATGACCAAAAAGACTATGAGCAAGATCGGTAATGGCAGCTGCTGAAGTTCTTTGAGAAATACCAATCGCTAAAACATGATTGTTCAAAACTAATTCATCGCCGCCCTCTAAGCGCCCATGAGTATAACGATCTCGCCAGACAGGAATATTGGCATCTTTAAATTTGGGATGATGCTTCAATATAGCTTCCATAAATAAAGATTCACGTCTTCTAGCTCTAAATGTCATCCTATTAATAGTTATGCCATTAGCAATTGCCGCTTGTTGATCACGGGTAAAATATACATTTGGCATCGGATCTAAGTAAAATGGATAATCTGGATCTTCAGCTAGATCGGCTAATGAAGGTGTTATATTTTGTATTTCATTTTTTCTAATTCCAGCAATTATCTGTTTAACCATGTCATTTACTGGCAAGGCCATTAAATAATCCATTAACAGTTGATGTAATGGATCTTCTTTTTTGATGTTAGATTCTTCTAATAATTGATCTACAAATTTCGTGCGGACATCTTTATTAGTCAAAGATTGTGCTAATAAATCTTCTAAATAAACGACATGAACTCCCTGTTTTTCCAAAGTATGGGCAAAATAATCATGTTCTTTTTGTGCAATTTTCAAATACGGAATATCAGCAATTAACATCCGATTTAAAATATCCGGTGAAAGATTTTCTAATTCTTTTCCTGGTCGATGTAACATAACTGTTTTCAATTTGCCAATTTCGGAATAAACATGAATTAAGTCAGTCATTATATCGTCTCCTGAAATTATGTATTCGCTTACAATAATTAAGGATCAATTAGTTACAAGTTACAATCTTAAAGGCTTAAAGCATCAATTATTCTTTTCATTAATGGCGTAACCTTTTGATCTTTACGCCATGCTAATTGTAAATGTGTTATCCAGTTACTATGCTTAATCGGAATAAGATCACCAGGAGCATATGTAGAGGCAATGGATTCCGGAACAAGAGCCACTCCCATTTTTCGTTTAGCCCAGGTGATCGCTGTTCTGGAATCATCACATTTAACAGCATAAAACGGTTTAATTCCATGATGAGCAAAAGTTTGATTAAAAATCTCTTCAAATCGCCGGTAGATAATAAGAGGCTGCTCATTTAAATCTTTAATTCTTAATTCCGTTTTATCCTTAAATTTAGGATCAACAGTAACTGCCATCATTCTTTCTGTAGTTAAAGTTTTCGCCTTTAAACCGTTACGATTATAGGGAGTACGAACAATACCTAAATCGATTGTTTTCTTTTCCAATTTATCGATAATACCAAAAGTATTGTCCTCATAAATATCAAAGTTAATTTCAGGATAAAATTCAGTTAAGGCTTGAAAATTCTTCATAGGAATAAGACCAGTTGATGAAGAAGCCATTCCAATTGCAACTGTGCCTAATTCGCCAGAAATGGTCTTGTGGACCTGATTCTTAGCACTTTCAGATAGCGATAAGATTTCACTAGCATAGCTCTGTAAAATTTGTCCCGCATCCGTTAATTCGATACCATGAGCAGTCCGCTTGAATAATTGTGCTCCCAATTCTTTTTCCAATTGCTTTAATTGATAACTTAACGGTGGTTGCGCAATATAAAGTCTTTTAGCCGCAGACGTGATTTGTTTTTCTTCGGCTACTACTAAAAAGTAACGTAATTGTTTAATATTCATTGATCTATCCTTTTTATTTTGGTTACAGGTCTTATTAAAATTTTTTATATCTTATATTTTAATTTAGTATTTTCATCTCCACAACATATGTGCTACTTTATTAAGGTAGATTTGGAGGGAATAAAATGTCTGAAAAATTTCACGGCTTAACTCAAGCCGAAGCAGAAAAACGACTTAAAGAAGATGGTCTAAACGAAGTTCCTGAACCTGAATACAACTTCTTTAAGGAATTTTTATCAAAATTATGGAATCTCTCTGCTTGGATTCTTGAAGGTGCATTAATCCTTGAATGTATCCTCGGCAAGTGGATTCAATCATTATTTGTTTTATTCATGCTTCTTTTTGCAGCTTTTAACGGTGCATCAAAGAAGAAGCAATCACGACGGGTATTAAATACCATCTCACACGAATTAACGCCTAAAGTTGCTGTAGAGCGTGATGGTAAGTGGATTAAAATTGACTCTAAGCAATTGGTTAAAGGCGATTTAATTTCACTTCAACGTGGGGATGTTTTAGCTGCTGACGTAAAAATAGTTAGTGGCAACATTGCCTGTGACGAAAGTTCAATTACTGGTGAATCTAAAGCTGTTAAAAAGAATATCGATGATACAGCTTATGCTGGTACCACTGTAGTTGAGGGCGACGGCTTAGCAATCGTTACTGCAACTGGTAAGGATTCTAGAAGTGGTAAAACCATTAATTTGATTAACAACTCAGCTGCACCTGGTCACTTGCAACAACTTTTAACAAAGATTATCTACTACCTTTGCTTACTCGATGGTGTACTTACCTTAGTTATCATCATTGCTTCATTCTTTAAGGGTGGCAATTTCGATACCTTTATTAATATGTTGCCATTCTTGGCTATGATGTTTATTGCTTCAATTCCTGTTGCCATGCCATCAACTTTTGCATTATCCAACTCATTTGAAGCAACTCGCTTAAGTAAAGAAGGCGTCTTAACTGCCGATTTAACCGGTATTCAAGATGCGGCTAACTTAAACTTACTTTTACTTGATAAGACCGGTACAATCACTGAAAATAAAACAGCCGTTGCTAGCTGGAGCGATTTAAGTGATTTACCTGATCAAGACGTTTTAGTTTTAGCTGGTAGTGCAACCGACAAACGTAATGCAGGTATTATTGATATTGCTATTGATGAATACTTAAAAGAAAATGGCATCCCTGTCATGGACGTTGATCACTTCACCCCATTTACTTCTGACACCGGTTATTCTATGGCAGAAGTTGATGGTCATAACGTTAAGTTAGGTTCATTTAAGCAACTTTCCTTAATCGATAAAAATGCTAATGAAGTGGTCGAAGGTATTAACTTTAAGGCTGGACGTTCAGTTGCTGTGTTGATCGATGATAAGCTTGCAGGAGTCTTTATCTTACAAGATAAGGTAAGAAAAGATTCCAAGGCTGCTTTGGCAGAACTTAAAAAGCGTGGCGTACGTCCAATTATGTTAACTGGTGATAACCAAAGAACGGCTGCAGCTGTCGCTGAACAAGTTGATTTAACTGGTAATGTTATCTCTATTCATGACTTCGATGAAAGCACTGATGTTGGTGAATTAGCTGGTATCGCCGATGTTTTGCCTGAAGACAAACTTAAAATGGTTAAATTCTTCCAAGAAAAAGGCTACATCGTTGGTATGACTGGTGATGGTGTTAACGATTCTCCTGCTTTAAAGCAAGCTGAAGTTGGTATTGCTGTTTCTAACGCTGCCGATGTTGCTAAACGTTCAAGTAAGATGGTACTTCTGGATGACGGCTTAAGTTCTATTGTTAAGATTCTTGATGCGGGTCACCGTGTATACCAAAGAATGACTACTTGGTCACTTACTAAACTCGCTAGAACTGCCGAATTAACTATGCTTTTAACCTTTGGTTACCTCTTCTTCAACTATATTCCAATGGCATTAAACGCAATGGTTATTTATACAGTTATGAATAATATGGTAACTATGATGATCGGTACTGACCGGACTCATATTACTTACAAGCCTGAAAACTGGAATATGGCAAGATTAGCTAAAATTGCATTTTCACTTGCTGCAGGTTGGACAATTATCGGTTTCACATTTGTCAGCTACCTAAACTTACATGGCTGGAGTCATAATTCAATTTCTACCATGGTTTATGTTTACTTAGTTCTTAGTGCAATGCTAATTGTATTGATTACTAGAACTCGTAAATACTTCTGGCAAGATTATCCATCTAAATTAGTTGGTATCGTCCAAATTGCTGACGTCGCATTAACATTTATTTTAGCCTTGTGTGGCTTGGCAATGGCTCAAATTAGTTGGCAAAACTTATTAATTACGGTTGTAGTGGCATTGGTTGCTGCAGTCATTATTGATTTGATTTACCAACCTGTAATGAAAAATAGATAATTATAAAATATAAAAAAAGCACTCTGATTACTACATTGTAGTTTCAGAGTGCTTTTTATTTTGACTAATAATTAGAAACTGTAGTCAAGACGTTTAAAGCTTTAACATATTCGCCATCGGCAATTTTAATAAATGGCTTTTCATTAATTTCTTTATGACCTAAGTAATTAACCTTAGCGCCACGCTTCAAAAACTTGCCTGGAATTTTTTCGCCCTTCTCATCATAAATAAAGGAAGGCTTCTTAATTCTATTAACTACCTTTATAGTGGACTTCATATATGGCAAGAATGCTTCTTCTTTAACAAATCTATTCTTACGAATCTTTACATAAGTATCACCATTAATTATCTTTATAGCACGTACTTTGTAAAGTTTTCCCTTTCTCAGATGTCCAACTTTAACACCATGCTTATTATAAACAGTAGCATTTCTAGTTAGATTTAATCTTTTACCTTGTCTAACTGGATTGGTAATGGCTGCGTCAACACTTTGTGTAGTTGCTACGCCCAATCCAATAACTGCCAACATTATACCTGCAACAGAAATAATTTGCTTTCTCATCATAATCCACCCCCGTAGTGTTTATACCATTTTTCACCTTTATTTTATCAAAAATAATTCAATTAGAAGCATTTTTTACTCAACTGTTTTATAACTATTTCTTTAATTCTGCTAAAATTATCTATAACACTACTTACAAGGGAGTAATTACTTATGATTTTAACTTGGGATATAATTCGTAGAACTATTGAAGTACTATGGATTATTAACATTGCATTCGCTGTTTGGACGGTTTTTAGAAGTCGTCGCAGTGTTGTTGCAACTTGGGCATGGATGCTGGTATTAACTGTTTTGCCAGGTATTGGCTTTATTCTCTATCTCTTCTTTGGACGTCAGCTTTCACATGATGAAATTTTTGCTATTCAAGAAGAACAGAAAAAGGTGCAAAGACATTATTTAGCTGAACAGCGCAATATGCTTAAAGAACATGATCTTTTGCCTGAAAAAGAACGACTTCCACGGGTAAGAATGCTTTCAGAATTAAATCTTAACAATGATGATGCAATTTTAACTTTTGACAATCAAGTTAAGGTTTTTACCTCTGGGCCAGAGCTTTTTGATCAAATGATCCTTGATATTAAAAATGCTAAAAAATCTATTAGTTTGGAATTTTATACTTTTTATTCTGATCAATTGGGCAAGCGAGTTTTAAAGGCTCTAGAAGCGGCTGCAGCTAATGGTGCTAAAGTACGGGTGATTTATGATACTTCTGGATCACGTGGCACTAAGCCTGCTTTTTTTGACCATCTGCGTGAATTAGGTGGTGAGGCTCAACCATTCATTTCTACTTCCAAAAAGCACTGGTTTACTACACCTCGACTTAATTATCATTTGCATAGAAAATTGGTCATTATTGATCACCACATTGGTTATATTGGCGGATTTAATATTGGAGATCAATATGTTAATAAATCACCCAAATTTGGTCATTGGCGCGATACTCACTTGCGCGTAATTGGACAATCACCTATTTTAATGGAAGTCCGTTTTGCAATGGATTGGAACACTTCAATCAGAAGAACTAATTTACCTAAATTTGAATTAAAAGAACTCAAATCATTTAGAGTTAACCGCAAGGACATTAATGATAGTAAGAATGTAGCAATGCAGATTGTTTCCTCAGGTCCCGACAACCAACACTATGGAATTAGGCGAGGCTACCAGGGAATCATTGCAGGAGCCAAAAAATATATCTATATTCAAACGCCTTATTTAATTCCTGAAGAATCAATTCTTGAAGCTTTAATTATTGCTGCTAATAGTGGAATTGATGTGCGAATTATGATCCCATGTATGCCTGATCACCCATTTGTTTACCGAGCTACGGAATATTATGCTAAATACTTAGTAGCTCACAATGTTAAAGTTTATAAATATAATGATGGCTTTATTCATGCTAAAACGATGGTGAGTGGCTCTAATATTTCTTCAGTTGGTTCTGCCAATCAAGACTTCCGGAGTTATACATTAAACTTCGAAGTAAATTCATTCAATTATAATCCTGCCCTAACTCAAGAATTAAAAGAAATTTTTGAAAAAGACTTAGATAAATGTACTCTTTTAACTAATGAATACTTCGCCAAACAGTCTTCATGGTTAAAATTCAAACAATACTTTTCAAGATTATTATCACCTATTTTTTAAAACGAAAAATCCTTTATCAGTATATATGATAAGGGATTTTGTTTTCTAAATAATGCAGTTTTATTTCTTTACTTATTTTTTATAGGCTATATAATGGTATTAACTATTAAAAAGTAAGGAGGATAAAACTTGGCTAATAGAGTAAAACTAGGCGTTTTGAATTTAATGCATGATAAGTTAGATACTCAACAAAGATTTGCACATGTTTTACCAGACGCAGACCTGACTTTCTTTTACCCACGTATGCATTATCAAAATCGTCCTGTTCCACCCGAAGTTGCTAAAATTTCTCAACCATTAGATCTTAATCATATCCAAGATTTCGATGGCTTTATTATTACTGGTGCTCCGTTAGATCACCTGGATTTTGAGCAAGTCACCTATATCGAGGAAGTCCGATGTTTGCTTCAGTTATTAGATAAATACAAATTACAGCAATTATATTTTTGCTGGGGCGCAATGGTAGCTTTAGATTACTTTTACGATATTCAAAAAAGAATTTTGGCGGAAAAAATCTTTGGTACTTTTCCTCACTTAATAATCGAACCAAATTCCTTATTAAATGGTCTTAGCCAAGGATTTATTGCTCCACATGCTCGTTACGCTGAAATGGACAAAGCACAGACTATGCAAGATCCACGCTTAACTATTAATTCAGTAGACGACAACGGCCATCTATTTATGGTATCTTCTTTAACAAAATCAGAGCAAAATTTCGTTTTCTCTCACATTGAATATGATCGTGAAGGTTTAAAGAAGGAATATGAAAGAGAAATTGCCGCACATCCAGAGCGACATTACAAAAGGCCTGAAAATTATTCATTATCTGCTCCACTTTTTCAGTGGAAAGATACTCAAAAAATATTCTTTGATAATTGGTTAACCCAGGTCAAAAAAAGCAAATTAGTGTTAGATAAATAAGAGAGGTATACATTATGTCTACAATTTTTAATTCAGTTACAGAACTTATCGGAAACACCCCATTACTTAAGCTAAACCGTGTTGTCCCTGACGATGCGGCAGATGTTTACGTAAAGTTGGAATTTGAAAATCCAGCTGGTTCAATTAAAGATAGAATTGCTTTAGCCATGATTGAAAAAGCAGAACGAGATGGTATTTTAAAGCCAGGCGGTACAATCGTAGAACCAACTTCAGGCAATACTGGTATTGGTTTGGCTATGGTTGCCGCAGCTAAAGGTTATCATATTATCATTGTGATGCCGGAAACTATGAGCGTTGAGCGTCGTAAATTGATGAAGGGCTACGGTGCTGAACTCATTTTGACACCAGGTGCAGACGGTATGAAGGGCTCAATTGCCAAGGCTGAAGAACTCGTTAAAGAAAAAGGTTACTTCATGCCAATGCAATTTAATAATGCTGAAAACCCTAATATTCATGAATTAACTACAGGACCGGAAATTATTGCTGCAATGAACGGAATTGGTAAATCAATTGACGCATTTGTAGCTGGTGTTGGTACTGGTGGTACTTTATCAGGAATTGGACATGCTCTTAAACGTGAAAATTCAGCTACTAAGGTATTTGCATTAGAACCAACTGAATCTCCATTATTAAAAGATGGTAAGACCGGGAAACATGGTATTCAAGGAATTGCCGCTGGTTTCATCCCTAAGAATTTAGATAAGAATATTTACGACGATGTTGTCACTGTTTCTACTGATGAAGCAATGGCTACTGCTCGTGAAGTCGCTAAAAATGAAGGATTCTTACCTGGTATTTCAGCCGGTGCAAATATTCATGGTGCAATTGAAATTGCTAAAAAATTAGGTAAAGGACATACTGTCATTACCGTAGTTCCAGATGGCGGCGATCGTTATCTTTCAACTGCATTATTTAATGATTAAATCTTAATATTATGAAAAATACTCCTAAGGGAATTTCCTCTAGGAGTATTTTTTAATTTCTGTTGATTTTGCATCAATAATTAATGATGCATGATTATTTTATGCACCGTGATATTGAACAAGTGAGTAAATATCAACATCAGGCAACTTTTCTCTACCCTTTAAATCAGGTAATTCAATATAAAATGCGGCACCTACAAGCTTACCACCAAGATTTTCAATTAATTCCTTAGAAGCTCTTAAAGTACCTGCTGTAGCCATTAAATCGTCACAGATAACAACTCTTTGACCAGGCTTAATTGCATCCTTATGCATTTCAAGGCTATTTGAACCGTATTCCAAGTCATATGAAGCACGTTCAACTTCTCTTGGCAACTTGTGTGGCTTTCTTGCTGGGACAAAGCCTAAGCCTAACTCAGTTGCAACAGGACAGCCTACAATAAAGCCACGTGCTTCAGGACCTACGATCACATCTGCCTTTCTACTCTTTGCATATTCTGCTAATTCATGAGTAGCAGCACGATATAAATCACCATCTTGCAAAATAGGTGTAATATCGCGAAAGACAATTCCCTTATTAGGAAAGTCCTTAACACTTGCAATATACTTACTAAAATCAATCGCCATAAGAAGAAAAACCTCCATAATTATCTGTGTTTGTATTCAAACACTTTTGACTTGTATATTTTACCAAAGATTTGTTATAAAAGCACTGAAATCTTGATATTTATCTACTTTTTTACAAAATTATTAACATATGTAATCAATTTTTGAGTAGGCATCGTCCTCAGTTGATTAATAAACTTAATTTGAGATTCCGTCGCCATTAAATATTTAGAAGCAGTCAAGGGTTGCTTTTTTGGATTAGATTCACCGACCAATTTTTGATCATCCAATTTAACAAAGCCTAATTCAAAGAATACTCGTAAAATAAACAACACACTATCATAATCCAAGCCTAAATAAGGTGCTACAGTTCGATAGTCGTCAGGCTTCAATGCAGGATGGGCATATATATACTTTAATACCTTGCCAAAATAACTTTTTGCAGGAATATGCTCTACAGGTAATTGATCCAATAAAAAGCGTAAATAGATTTGTTGATAATCTTTTTCTAAAGCAGTATTCAATTCTACTTGATTGCGTGGTACATCAAGTAAAGCAACTGTTTCACCAGATTGATCATAATCTTGGACCAAGCTAATCTTATCATCATCAATTTGAAGTCGATTTTTAACGATCGGAATATTCTTTTTATCAAACAGCAAATAGCGATCTGCAAAGCCCATGACAAATTTTTCCTGTCTTAAGTCGATCACTGACGTTGGAACTGCTAACTTTGGGGATGCGAATGCTATGCCTTCTATAATGCCTTGCAAAGATACCTGCTTACGATAGGTATTTAAAGACAAAGTAACGAAAATTTTAGCAATAAACGGCAATAGATTATTATTTAAATAGTCTTTATTAAAGCCCACAATTGCTAAACTACCGTCTTTTTTATTAGCCGTTAATTTAACGTGATTCTTATCTTTCCCTATTTTGAAAAAATTAGTAATAGTTGGATCCGAAATACTGAAAATTGGTTGCGGATCTTCAGTGCCAAATGGTCCAACTTGATTAATCTGAGCTAAAGTTTGAGGCGATAAACCATGCATAGGCAATTCTATATCATACTCTTTAGTCTCTAATCCACCTTCAACGTGAAAATCAGCCTCAAACTTTTCTCGCAGAGCACTTACTTTATCTTCTTCCATGGATAAACCACAAGCAAAATCATGACCACCAAATTTAGTCAGCAAACTCTCTTTTAAAGAATTAAGGGTATCAAAAAGATTGAAGCCAGTAAATGAACGACCTGAACCTTTAATCTCCCCTTCATTATTTTTAGTTAAAACGATAGTTGGCTTATGTAATTTTTCCACTATTTTATTAGCGACCAGACCCAAAACGCCCTCATGAAAATCAGGATCATATAAGACCAAAGTATTTTGCTTCTGCCAACTATTTTCACGAATTAATTCCATACAGCGATCATAAACTTCAGTAGTTAGCTTTTTGCGCTTATTATTTAAATCTTCAATCTGATCAGCAATTTTCTGAGCCTCAAGATCATCATCACTAAGCAAAAGTTGTACCGCTAAATTTGCATTAGCTAAGCGCCCCACTGCATTAAGCCGAGGAGCAATATTAAAGCCAACATCTGTTTCATTAATCGTTCCTAGCGTTAATCCAGCATTTTTGATCAGAGCTCTTAAACCAGGTCGCTCGGTTTGATTAAGCACATCTAAACCGCGCTTCACAATAATGTGACCTTCACCCGTCACTTTAACCATATCACCAATGGTGCCAATCATTGCTAAATCTAGCAATTCTGGTACAGGATCCTGCATAAGTTCACGGCAAATTGTGTAAGCCACGCCTGCACCACAATAGTCATCGAAAGGATATTTTTGTCCAGGGTAATTACAATGAACTGTTGCATAGGCATCGGGTTTAGATTCTTGAAAAGTATGGTGATCGGTAACAATCGTATCAACGCCATTATTTTTAGCATATTCAACTTCTTCAATTCCAGTTACGCCGTTGTCTACAGTAATGATTAACTTAGTACCATCAGCCACGATATCCTTATAGCGATCAAGATTTGGGCCATATCCATCTTTAAAACGGTCTGGTATAAAGTAATGAACATCTGCACCTAAAATACTCAGCGTCTCAGTCATAATTGTAGTGGCCGTGATACCATCAGCATCATAATCACCATAAATGGTAATCTTTTCGCCATTATCAATTGCTTGATTAATTCGATCGACCGCTTTATCCATATCATGCATCAAAGTTGGATCGGCTAAGTTTTCTTCGGTTGCGTTAAACCAAAAATCTAATTTTTCATCTGTATTAATACCACGTAATGCAAAAAGCCGTGCTGAGATTGGGCTAAGTTGATATTTTTCTATTAAATCTGGCGCTAATTCTTCAGCTGTTCTTTGTTGCCACTTCATTACTTTCAAAACACCTTACATTTCATAAAAATTAAAAGGCACTCATAATTGAGTGTCTTTATTGAAAAATCTAATTCTTATTCTAACGCAAATTTTGTTTGCATAAAAGTTCGAAGATTTTACTTCATTTTGAAGACTCGAAGATTCTCTGCGTTAGCCTTTTCCGTTTTAATCAAATTACCACGAATAGCCCAACGATTTGCACCACCATCAGCACAAGTAATTAAGGTCACTATCTTTTTCTTAGTATTATTAACTAACCAAACGGCTGATGGATCAACAACTTTTTTCATATAAATTCGGTAAACATAAACCTTCTTTAAATTAGTAAGGTAAATCAATTCACCTTTCTTGACATCCTCTAGTGGTGAGAAAAGAATACCTTTAGCAGTCATATAGTGACCAGCTAATGGATAGTTACCTTCACCCATTTTTTGGTCAGCACGCATTGTACCGCCACCGGTGGACATAGCATCGTCTGACATCCCTAGCATTATTGGTAAATGCATATTTACATCAGGAATAGCTAAAGCACCAATTGCACCTGAAGTCTTTTTTATCTGCGATCTCGTAGCTCGAGCCATATCCATCGACTTTACTTTACTAAAATCATACATTCCTTTTTTACGTTGATTTTTTTCAACTTCTTTTTTAGTCAAGCCGGTTAAAGTCGACTGCTGATTATGACTAATCATGTGATTGCTAATCTGCTTGTTAAAGATGAGAACAAGACCAACAATTAACAAAATGATCGCTAGAATTCTAATGACGATCGTGCTAATACTTGTTTTATGTTTATTTTTTGCCATAATTACTTACCTTTGATATCATCGTCGTTCATCTTAAGTACGGCCATAAAGGCGTCTTGTGGCACTTCTACCCTACCAACTGCCTTCATTCGTTTCTTACCACGCTTCTGTTTTTCCAAAAGCTTGGCACGACGGTCTGGGTCACCGGTATGGATCTTCCAAGTAACATCTTTACGATATGGCTTAATGGTTGCACGCGAAATAATCTTAGCACCAATCGCACCTTGAATATCAACTTCAAAGTTTTGACGTGGAATTAACTTCTTAAGCATAGAAGTCATTTGACGTGCACGGTCTTGTGCTTCAGATCTATGAGCAATGAAACTCAAAGCATCGATTGGCTCTTTATTAAGCAAGATATCAATCTTAACCAAATCAGTTGAACGATATCCGGTAATTTCATAGTCAAGAGAAGCATACCCCTTAGTTGAAGACTTCAAATCATCAAAGAAGTCAAAGATAATTTCAGCTAATGGCATATTGTAAATTACATTAACCCGATACTTATCAAGGTAGTCCATAGTAACAAATTCACCACGTTTGCGTTGGCACAATTCCATTACTGGGCCAACGAAATCATTCGGTACCATGATTTCTGCTTTAACATAAGGTTCTTGTACTTCTTGATATTCACCAGCATCTGGTAAATCAGATGGATTATCAATTACCTTAGTAGATCCATCATTCATAATTGCGTGGTAGTCAACACTTGGAGCAGTCATGATTAACCCTAGATCAAATTCTTGCTCAAGTCGTTCTTGCACAACATCCATATGAAGCAAACCTAAGAAACCACAACGGAATCCAAAACCTAAGGCAGTTGAAGTTTCAGGTTCAAATTCCAAAGCAGCATCATTTAACTGCAACTTTTGCAAAGCTTCCTTTAAATCATCGTAATCTCGGTTGTCAACTGGATACATACCGGAATAAACCATCGGTGGAATCTGACGATAACCTTCTAATGGTTCCTCAGTTTGATTAGTTGCATCAGTAATGGTATCACCAACACGAGTTTCACGAACTGATTTAATATTGGCAGTGATATAACCTACATCCCCGGCAATTAAAAGATCTTTCTTAACTGGATGAGGACTTGAAACACCTACTTCGGTTACTTCATATTCCTTTCCGGTGTTCATAATCTTAATTTTATCGCCAGGCTTAACTACACCGTCTTCAATTTTGACAGACATAACAACACCGCGATAATCATCGTACTTGGAGTCAAAAATCAAGGCTTTAAGTGGTGCTGTAATATCACCAGATGGAGCAGGAATATCCTTTACTACCTTTTCCAGCATATCTTCGATGCCTTGGCCTGTTTTACCTGAAACTTCGGCAGCTTCTGAAGCATCCAAGCCTAACATTTCTTCTATTTCTTCCTTAGTTTTAGGAATATCTGCTGAAGGTAAGTCAATCTTATTAATGACAGGCAAAATTTCCAAGTCATCATCAATAGCCAAATAAGTATTGGCTAAAGTCTGCGCTTGCACACCTTGAGAAGCATCAACAACCATTAAAGCACCTTCACAGGCTGCAAGTGATCTTGAGACTTCGTAAGAGAAGTCTACGTGCCCAGGTGTATCAATTAAGTGGAAAATATAATCTTCTCCATCCTTAGCATGATATTTAACTTCAACGGAGTTCATCTTAATAGTAATACCACGTTGACGTTCAAGTGGCATGTCATCAAGCATTTGATTTTTAAGTTGGCGCTGACTTACTGTATCAGTTAATTCCAGAATTCTATCAGCGATCGTAGATTTACCATGGTCAATATGGGCAACTATGGCAAAATTACGAATATGCTTTTGATAATCTTTTAATTTTTCTAAATCCATAAATTTATTCACCCTTTACTATCCTTAATATTATAGCAAAGGTCCTTAATCTTATAAAACGAATAGATATACAAAAATGACATTGCCTGATGCAATGTCATTTTTCTTAATCTTCACCACTTAATTTGTCTTTAAGTCGTTCAAAAAATCCTTTTTCTTTTGGTGTAATATCTCCGCCACCATCATGAACAAAGTCAGTCAAATCTTGCTTTTGCTTTTCATTGATATGCTTTGGAATCACGATATTAATTGTAATAATTTGATCACCATTACCATTTCCGCGAAGATATGGTACACCCTGTCCGCGAAGAGTAAACTTCTTATTTGGTTGAGTACCAGCTGGAATAGTTAATTTTTGATCACCATGGACAGTTTTAACAGTAATTTCATCACCTAATGTAGCTTGAGCAAATGAAATTGGAACATCAGTATAAATGTTTTGACCACGACGTTGGAAGATCTTAGATGGTTTAATACGGTAATTAATATACAAATCACCGTAAGGTCCGCCGTTTATACCAGCCTCACCTTGGCCTTGATAGCGAAGTTGTTGGCCATTATCAATACCTGCTGGAATATCAACTTCAATAGTATTCTTTCCTTGAACAGTACCTTTACCACCACAAGTCTTACATGGGTGTTCAATGATTACACCGCGACCATGACATTTATCACAGATGGTTTGACGACGAATCATCCCTAACATAGATTGCTGAGTAACAGTCATATAACCTGTACCGTGACATTTATCACAGGTAATTGGGTGAGTGCCTTTTTCACAACCATTGCCGCCACAAGTACCACAGGTTTCACTACGAGTATAGCTAACTTGCGTCTTCTTGCCTTTAATCGCATCCATAAAGTCAATAGTCAAAGTATAGTCTAAATCTTGACCACGTTGTGGAGCAGTCGGATCTACTCTTTGTTGTCTTCCTTGACCAAAGATATCACCAAAAATGTCGCCAAAATCACCAAATCCAGAAGTATCAAATCCAGCACCGCCAAAGCCTTGGCCAGCGCCACCAAAACCACCTTGGCCATTTACACCAGCGGAGCCAAATTGATCATATTGTGCACGCTTTTGCTTATCATGCAAAACTTCATAAGCTTCGTTAACTTGTTTATATTTTTCTTCAGCACCAGGTTCATGGTTCAAATCTGGGTGATATTTTTTAGCTAACTTTCTATATGCTTTACTAATTTCTTGGTCACTGGCGTTACGATCTACGCCAAGCACTTTATAATAATCTTCTTGTGCCATTAATTGAACTCCTTATATTTTCAAAAGAAAAGAACTACTCAATGGGTAGTTCTTTTCTCCTTTTGTTTAATTATAAACCCATTACTTGTTTGGATCTACCTTATGGAATTCACCATCTTGGGCACCACCATTGTTACCACCTTGTGGGCCATTTTGTGGACCTTGAGGACCGGCTTGTGGGCCAGCTTGACCTGCAGCACCTTGTGCTCCACCGTTTTGTTGGTAAAGCTTAACTGCTAAATCTTGTGCAGCCTTTGATAAAGCATCCTTCTTTTCCTTCATTTCGTCCAAGTTGTTGTCCTTTTGAGCCTTCTTCAAAGCTTCAAGAGCATCTTCAACTGGCTTACGGTCACTATCAGAAAGCTTATCCTTAGTGTCCTTCAAAGTCTTATCAGTAGTAAAGATTAATTGATCAACTTCATTTCTAAGATCAACTTCTTCTTTACGCTTCTTGTCTTCTTCAGCATGTTCTTCAGCGTCTTTTTGCATACGCTTGATTTCTTCATCTGACAAACCGGATGAACTCTTAATAGTAATCTTTTGTTCCTTACCAGTACCCATATCCTTAGCAGATACATTTACGATACCGTTCTTATCGATATCGAAGGTAACTTGAATTTGTGGAACACCACGTGGTGCTGGTGGAATATCAGTTAATTCAAAGCGACCAAGGGTCTTATCATCTGCAGCCATTGGACGTTCACCTTGCAATACGTGGACATCTACTGCTGGTTGGTTATCTGCAGCAGTTGAGAAGATTTGACTCTTTGAAGTTGGGATAGTAGTGTTTCTGTCAATTAACTTAGTGAAGACACCACCCATGGTTTCAATACCAAGTGACAATGGAGTAACATCAAGCAAAACGATGTCCTTAACGTCACCTGAAATAACACCACCTTGGATAGCTGCACCTAAAGCAACAGCTTCATCAGGGTTGATTGAGTGGTCAGGTTCTTTACCAGCCCATTCCTTAACGGCCTTTTGAACTGCAGGAATACGGGTTGAACCACCGTTTAAGATAACCTTATCGATATCGTTTACAGTTAAACCAGCATCCTTTAATGCATTGTCAAATGGTACCTTAGTCTTTTCAACTAAGTCACTAGTCAATTCATCAAACTTAGCACGGGTAAGGTCAGCTTCAAGGTGTAATGGACCAGCTTCACCAGCAGAAATGAATGGAAGTGAAATGTGAGTTGAAGATACACCTGACAAGTCTTTCTTAGCCTTTTCAGCAGCATCCTTCAAACGTTGCATAGCCATCTTGTCCTTAGACAAGTCAACGCCATTTTCATCCTTAAAGTTCTTGATCAACCAATCCATGATACGGTTATCAAAGTCATCACCACCAAGGTGAGTATCACCGTTAGTTGATAATACTTGGAAGACACCGTCACCTAATTGAAGAACGGAAACATCGAAAGTACCACCACCAAGGTCGTAAACTAAGACCTTTTCATCTTGGTCTTTGTTTAAACCGAAGGCTAATGCTGAAGCAGTAGGTTCGTTGATAATTCTTTGTACATTCAACCCAGCGATCTTACCAGCATCCTTAGTAGCTTGACGTTGTGCATCGTTAAAGTAAGCAGGAACAGTGATAACTGCATCAGTTACCTTTTCACCTAAGTAATCTTCTGAGAACTTCTTGATGTATTGTAAAATAAATGCAGAAATTTCTTGTGGTGTGTATTCCTTGTCGCCAACCTTAACCTTGTAATCAGCTTCACCCATGTGACGCTTAATTGAAACAATAGTGTTAGGGTTAGTAATAGCTTGACGCTTAGCTACTTCACCAACTTGAATTTCACCATCTTTAAAAGCTACTACAGATGGAGTAGTACGGTTACCTTCTGGGTTAGTAATAATCTTTGGTTCTTTACCTTCAAGAACTGCAACTGCTGAGTTAGTAGTTCCGAGGTCAATACCAATAACTTTTGACATGTATAAACTTCCTCTCCTATTGAGCAACTACAACCATTGCTGGTCTTAGTGTCCGATCTTTATATTGATATCCTTTTTGTAAAACCTGAACAACGTGATCTTTTTGATCATCATTTTCGGCTGCTACAGTTTGAACAGCTTGATGCAATGTCGGATCAAATTTTACGTCTTCAGCTTCAATCTCAACGATGCCATGTTCTTTCAATGCTTTAGTTAATGAATCAAGCGTCATCTTAACGCCCTTCTTCAGTTGCTTGGAAACATCATCATCGGCTTCTACGCTTAAAGCTCTCTCCAAATTGTCTACAGCAGGCAAAATATCTTTAGCTAAGCTTTGAGATTCATACTTAATAAGTTGAGCTCTTTCTTTTGAATAGCGATTTTGCATATTTTGAATTTCTGCTTCGCTACGAAGATACTTATCTTCAAGCTCCTTATTCTTATCTTTTAAATCAGCCAATTCTTTAGCTAATTTTTCATCATGTTTATCATTTTTTGCTTCCTTACCTTCAGTTGCCTTTTTCTTAACATCCTTAGGTGTTGAAGCATTTTCTTTTTCATCTAAATTCTTTTCACTAGGAAACTCTTCTTTACTCACGGCTAACCTCCTCTATTATTGAAATTTACCGTAATAATCAAGTAACTTCTTGGCTAATTCATTTCTGAAGTATTCTAGAAGCCCTATCATTTGAGAATACGGCATATTTGTTGGCCCAAGTAAAGCTATTGTTCCTTTACCATGGGAGCCGACACTATATTCAGCTGTCAGCAAACTATAATTTTTTAATAAATCATTCGGCAATTCAGATCCTAACTTTACCTTAACTGGGTATTTTTCAGTCTTAGGATCAGCCTTAATATTCATCAAATTAGAAAACAAATTATCTCGATCAATTAATTCATAGAGTGAACGTATATCATTTACATTATTCTCAGTTGTATTGTTCAATAGATTAATTTGTCCATCAACATACATCTGCTCACTAGCCGCATCTTTTAACACGTCTTCAACTAAGCTAAATAATTCGTTAGCATGATCACTACCTAATTCGTTTTTAGCAAGTTCACTTAGCAATGAAACATTAATTTCCTTTAAACTCTTGCCAACTAATTGGTCATTAATCATTCGAACCGCTTTTTCAATTTCTTCACCATGAATATTATGTGGTAAAGCATAAACTTGATTTTGGACATTGCCATCACTCGTCACTAGAATTGCCATCACTTGTCTAGAAGACAGGGGAACAATCCTAAAACCTGTAATTTTAACATCCCTACTCTCAGGTCCTTCAGCAAAAGCAGTGTAATTAGTTAAATCAGATAAAATGCGTGCTGCTTCTTGTACGATTTCATTCACCTGATGAAAAGGTCGATCTAATTGTGTCCCAATCGTGTTATAAACAGACTCTGGCAACTGAAGCGGTTCAACTAAATTATCAAGATAATAACGATATCCATCACTTGACGGAATTCTTCCGCTAGAAGAGTGTGTCTTCTCAATTAAGCCTTGATCTTCTAGGACCGCCATTTCATTTCGAATAGTAGCGCTTGATACTTTAATTGGTAACTGCTTCATCACCGTCTTAGAGCCAACAGGCTCATGCGTTTGTGTGAAGTCTGTAATAATTGTTTTTAAAATAAGCTCTTGACGCTCGGTCAACATAATAATCGCCCTCACTTTTAGCACTCGTAATTCTCAGGTGCTAACAATTAATATGATACTATAAATTAGCAGAAAAACAAGAGGAGTGCTAAAATTTCTTCAAATTATTTCAAAAAATAAAAACTGAAGAACTTAGTTCAAAATTGCTAAGTTCTTCAGCTTCTCGTTACGCATTACTTCGTGCTTCTTGTGCAAAATAATGTTCAATTTCTATTTGGTCTTTCTCTAATTGTTTTTTCAATTCTTCAAGGCCGCTAAATTTAATTTCGCCTCTAGTATATTTATACCATTTAATTTTTATTGGCTGATCATAAATATCCTGTTTAAAATTAAATATATGTGATTCAATAAAAATTTGTTCAGGTTGGCCAATCGTTACATTATAACCGACACTAGTCATAGATTCATACCACTTTCCAGCTACCTGCGTTTTAGTGGCATATACTCCTATTTTGGGAATTACCTTATGACTAGCCCAAAGTAAATTAGCTGTTGGGAAGCCTAATTTATGGCCATTTCTTTTACCATGACCAACGATCCCGCTCATCACATAATGGTGACCCATTAATTGAAAAGCTAATTCCATCTTACCTTCCCTAATTGCCTGTCTAATTTCAGTTGAACCTATTTTTTTACCATTAAAAATCTGCTTAGGCATAACGAAAATTTCAAATCTATCCTTCGCAAATTTTGGTAAATTCTTCATATTAGCAGTCTCTTTAGGACCATATGTATAATCAAATCCAGCTACTACTGTATCTGCATTGAGTTTAATTATTACATTATCTACAAAACTCTGTGCATCTATCTCGCTAAACTTTTTAGTAAATGGCATTACGGCTAGATAATCTACACCTAGTTCTGCCATTTTATCTGCCTTTTCATCTAAAGTTTCTAAATACTTAAAGTCTTTTTTGGCAGCATAAATTTCCTTCGGATGACGATCAAAAGTTAATACTACTAATGGTAATTTCTTTTGATCAGCTATTTTTTTGGCTTTATTGATTAAGCGTTGATGACCTAAATGAACGCCGTCAAAAAAACCTAAGGCTAGAATAGTTTTTGAAGATATGGTATTTTCGCTAACTGGATAAGTTAAATGAATGATTTTCACAACTAATCCCTTCATTTCAGTTATTCATTTTGAATCAACATTAAACTTGGGCGATATAATTTTCCCTTATTCTCATAAATCGCCTTGACTTTTTTATTGTACCTTAATGCGACTTTTTTAGCATCTATTTCTAACGAAATACCTGCTCCATTTTTCACTTTAAGCCATTTTCCTTCACTTAGATCAACTTGAGGATAGTCTTTAAAGAAAGCGTCAATTGGTTGAATCAATTCTGCAGCTTTTTCAGGATTCTCTTCAATTTCACTTAACTTAACGGCCTGAGAAATATCAAAACCTGAGCTAGCTACTCTTCTTAAGTAAGTCATAACTGCTGGGCAATTCATTTTCTCGCCCAAATCATTTACTAAGGATCTAACATATGTACCTTTACTACATTTAATTTTAAAATCAAATTCTTCTTGTCCATCTTTTTCATTGAATGTAGGTTTATTGGTTAAATCATATTGTAAAATATCAACTTTACGTTTTGGTCGCTCTACCTCAATACCTTCTCTAGCATACTCATATAAATGCTTACCATTTACCTTTACGGCTGAGTAAATTGGTGGTACTTGTTCTATTTTCCCTAAAAACTCATTCATATGATTCTGAATATCTTCAGAAGTAAATGCCTTGGTTAACTTGGTCTTTTTCAAAACTGTGCCAGTTGAATCATAACTGTCAGTGGCATATCCAAAAAGACCACTACCAATATATTCTTTAGGTCTAGTATGCATAAGTTCAATCAGTTTAGTTGCTTGTCCAATTGCAATAGGTAATACGCCTGTTACCTCGGGGTCAAGTGTACCCGCATGTCCAATTTTTCGGATATGCAGAGCTTTGCGTAAATGATAAACTACATCAGCACTAGTCATCCCTTTATCTTTATCGATAACTAAAATTCCATTTAACATAAATAATCCTTTTCTATCTAAACGAAAAAAGCGCCTAAACGGCGCTTTTTTTATTTACTTGCCCGTTCAGCATCTTGCTTTTTAACTTCTGCAATTAAACGGTCAATTTTACTACCATATTTTACTGAATTGTCTCGTTTAAAAATTAATTCAGGGACTTTATAAACGGTTAAAGTTTGTCCTAATAAGTGACGCATCATACCTTTAGCCTTTTCTAGTCCTTCTTGAACTTCTTTTTCCTTATCGGCATTTTCAGTTAAAAGACTATAGTAAACAGTTGCATATGAAAGATCATTCGTACATTCCACTGCAGTGATAGTTACTTCACTCAAACGAGGATCACGAATATTCTTTTGTAAAATTTTGGTTAATTCACGAAGAATTTCTCCTTCAACACGACCAATTCTATGCTTCATGTTTGCCTCCTAAAAATTATTACTTAGGTTCAACTTGTTGCATTTCGTAAACTTCGAATTCGTCGCCGACTTTAATATCGTTGTAGTCTTTGATAGTTAAACCACAATCGTTACCTTGCTTAACTTCTTTGGCATCATCTTTAAATCTCTTAAGTGAAGCAATTTCACCATCGTATTTAACAATACCATCACGAATAACTCTAATTTTGGCGTTATTCTTAACCAATCCCTTATCAACAAAGGAACCAGCAATAGTACCAACCTTAGATACTTTCCAAGTTTCACGAACAGTAAGGTTACCGATAACCTTTTCTTCGTAAGTTGGTTCAAGCATACCCTTCATGGCTGCAGTCACATCATCAATTGCCTTGTAGATGATACTGTACAAACGAATGTCGACGCCTTCAGTTTCAGCTTGACTCTTAGCAGTTGCAGTTGGACGAACATTAAATCCAATGATAAATGCATTAGAAGCACCGGCTAAGGTTACGTCTGACTCATTAATAGCACCTACACCTGAGTGAATGATGTTAACACGAACGCCTTCAACTTCAATCTTTTCAAGAGATTGTTGCAAAGCTTCAACAGAACCTTGAACATCAGCCTTCAAGACAATGTCAACTTCCTTCATATTCTCCTTCTTCATAGTATCGAAGAGGTTATCGAGAGTGACATGTTGAACATTTTCACGAGACTTTTGCAAAGCTTGTTGTGCTCTAGCTTCACCAACTGAACGTGCTGTCTTTTCATCCTTAAATTCAACTAATTTATCAGCTGATTCTGGAACGTCATTCAAACCAGTAATTTCAACTGGTTCAGATGGAGTAGCCTTTTTAACTTGACGACCACGATCGTTAGTCATAGTACGAACACGGCCAAAAGTATCACCAACAACAATTGGATCACCAACATTTAAAGTACCTTGTTGAATCAAAACGTCGGCCACTGGTCCACGACCACGTGATAAGCGAGCTTCAATTACAGTACCAATTGCCATTTCTGTTGGGTTAGCCTTAAGTTCCATCACATCAGCTTGAAGCAAGATCATTTGTAATAAATCATCAACATTTTGACCAGTCTTAGCTGAGATATTTACAAAGATGGTGTCACCACCGTAATCTTCAGGAATTAAATTATATTTCATCAATTCTTCAGTTACGTGTTGTGGGTTAGCACCTGGCTTATCCATCTTGTTAATTGCTACAATAATTGGAACATTGGCGCTCTTAGCGTGGTCAATAGCTTCAACAGTCTGTGGCATAACACCATCATCGGCTGCAACAACTAAGACAACAATATCAGTAATTTCAGCACCACGTGCACGCATGTTTGAGAAGGCTGCGTGTCCAGGAGTATCTAGGAAAGTAATCAAGCGGTCATCAAGACGAACTTGGTAAGCACCGATCTTCTGGGTAATACCACCAGCTTCATGAGCTGAAACATGGGTATGACGCAAACGGTCAAGCAAAGTAGTTTTACCATGGTCAACGTGCCCCATAATAGTAACTACAGGTGGACGCTTAACTTGATTCTTAGACTTCTTAGAAGCTTCCATTCTCTTGTCATAAAGAGTATCAATATCAGAAATATCTTCATGAACCTTTTGCTTAGCATTAATACCGTATTCAGCTGCTAATAATTCGATGGTATCCTTATCCAAAGATTGGTTTTGGTTAGTCATCACACCAAGCATGAATAATTTCTTAACAATTTCAGCTGGTTCACGGTGAATCAACTTACCAATGTCTTGAGCGTTCATACCTTCTTCATATATTAAAGTTTCTGGTAATGGACGTTCCTTACGCTTAGTAGGTTGCTTCTTTGGCTTTTGTTCTTGTTGACGTTTCTTATTCTTACGACGTTTTCTTTCTGAACGATCAGAATGTCCATTATGATTATTAAAGAATTGGTTCTTACCTTTACGTCCTGGCTTACCCATATTCTTACCGCGACCATTGCCACGTTTTTCATCTTTAGGAGGCTCAGGAATAGAAACCTTCACTGCAGGCTTATCATTTGTTGAAGGTTGATTCTTCTTCAAACGTGCTGGAGATGGTTTCAAAATCTTTGGACCAATAATTTTTTTCTCTACTGATTCTGACTTCTTAGTATTGTTTTCTTTGTTAGTTTTCTTCTTATTATTCACTGGTTGTTCTTTTTTCGGATGTCTCAATTGTTCGTGATATTCTTTTTTAGCTTTTTGTGCTTCTCGATTAAGCAGGCCTTCCTCTGCACGTTGCTTTTGCTTAAATTGTTGCAACAAAGCAGCTGCTTTTGGCTTACCTGAATTTGAGTTATGATCGCGATCATTTCTATTTTTGCGATTGCGATCATTATTATTTTGACGACGCTTATTGTTACGTCTTCTAGGCTTCTTTGAACCTGCATTATCTTCTTGTTTCTTTTCGTTCTTACGAATAGAAGAAACAGAGATCTTTATTTTATTGTTTTTCTCAGCGGGAGCGGAGTTTTGGAAACTACCTTTTAATTTTGCAACTTGTGCATCATCTATTGATGACATATGGTTCTTTATATCGAAGCCCAATTCCTTTGCTTTTTGGACTACAACTTTATTATCGACGCCCACTTCTTTTGCGACTTCATAAATTCTTTTCTTTGCCATCCAATCACACTCCTTCATTTATTTTTTTAATCAATGCCTTGGTAAAACCGACATCGGTTAATCCTAAAACTTTACGTTTTTTGCTGATAGCTTTGGAAATCTCATCAGCTGAAAATAAGTTTATTATAGGAACATTAACTTTTCTGGCAGCACGATCAACTTTTTCAGCGGTGTTGTCTTGAACGTCACACGCCATGATGACCGCGGTGATTTTTCCTTTGTTAAGCTTGGCAATCACAGTTTCTGTCCCAGTAATTAATTTACCAGCTCGCTGTGCTAAACCTAACAAATTAATCGCTTTTTGTCTATTTTGCAAACTTATTTATCACCAAACAATTCTTTTCTTGCTTTTTGATGATCAACATATGAATAAAGCTCGTCATAAAAACTATCTGGAACCTTAGCCCCTAAGCTACGATCTAAAATATGCTTTTCTTTAGCGGCTTTAATCTTGGTTGGATCAAGTGAAACATATGCGCCGCGTCCTGCTTTTTTGCCAGTAGGATCAACAGCAATATTCTTTTCTTTATCGATTACGACACGTACCAACTCTTTTTTAGGTTGCATAGTGTCGGTTAATAAATCCTTCCGCATTGGGATTTTTCTTTTTTTCAAAAAATCACCTATTCTTCAGTATTATCTTCGCTTGAACTTTCTTCTACCCGTGTAGCTGCTTCATCTGTATCAACTGAACTATCCTCATCAGATTCAGTATCAGCAGATTTGGCTGCAGTGTCTGACTCTTCATCAACAAATTCTACTTCAGATTCTGGACGAATATCAATCTTATAGCCTGTTAAGCGAGCAGCAAGACGTACATTTTGTCCCTTCTTACCAATGGCAAGTGACAATTGGTAATCTGGAACAATTACTAACGCACTCTTTTCTTCTTCATTATCACCAAATTGAACAGCAATTACTTCTGCTGGATTCAATGCATTAGCAATAAAGTCAGAAGGATCTTCTTCGTACTTAACGACATCAATATTTTCGCCACCAAGTTCATTAACAACATTTTGAACACGGGCACCCTTTTGACCTACACAAGTACCAACTGGATCAATGTTAGGGTCATTTGACTTAACAGCCATCTTAGTACGGTCGCCAGCTTCACGGGCAATTGATACAATTTCAACAGTTCCATCATAAATTTCAGGAACTTCTTGTTCAAATAATCGCTTGACAACATCAGGTGCAGTTCTTGAAACAACGATTTGTGCACCCTTAGAATCTGAGCCAACATGAGTTACAAGTACACGAATTTGATCTTGTGGGTTGTAAACTTCATTTGGCATTTGGTCACGTTGAGGCATCACAGCTTCAACATTGCCAATATTAACATATACAAAACGATTATCACGTCGTTCAACAGTACCTGTAACTAATTCATCTTCATATTGAGAATATTCGTCAATAATATGACTTCTTTCTGCTTCACGAAGACGTTGCATAATAACTTGCTTAGCAGTTTGAGCAGCAATTCGACCAAAGTTCTTTGGTGTAACTTCAAATCGAATTTCATCCCCAACTTCATAAGCACGATTAATTGCCAAGGCGTCTTTCAAACTAACTTCAAGACGGTCATCTTGTACTTCATCAACGACTGTCTTAACAGCCATTACCTTGAAGTTACCTCTTCTTTCATCGAAGTCAACTTCAACGTTTTGTGCTTGATTATAATTTTTCTTGTATGCAGCTACCAAAGCGGCCTTGATTGCATCAACAATAACATCTTGTTTAATGCCCTTGGTCTTTTCCAAGGTAGCAAACGCTTCTAGCATTTCTTTAGACATAAGTTTTTGATCAACCTTTCTAAAATTCAATTGCAAAACGAATCTTTGCAATTAACTTACGAGGGATAGTTAATTTCTTTCGTCTTGTTTTATCTTTTACTTCTAATACAATCTCATCATTATTATAGGATTTAAGCATACCTTCATACACTTTTTTGTCCTCAATTTTTTGATAAAGACCAATATGAACATAATCATTCAGTGCTCTCTCCCAATCAGCTTCAGTCTTAATAGGGCGTTCAGCACCTGGAGATGATAACTCTAAAACATATGGATCAGGAAGCGGATCAGGATCAATTGTATCAAGTTTTTCAGAAACCAATTCACTCAAAGCCGCAATTTCATCGATATCGATACCATTGGGCTGACGATCAACATAAATTCGTAAATAGTTTTGACCTTTTTCCTTAACGTATTCCATATCAACTAACATGTCGCCATGCTCGTCAATAATTGTTTCGACAACTGGACGAACAAGATCTATAACTTTAGACAAAAAATTTCCTCCGTAATAAAAAGAGTGAGCATTACTGCTCACTCGAATTTACCTATTCGAACTTCTCTATTAGTATACCATGTTTTACATAACAATGTAATAATAACTCCTAGAAAAGTGATAATTGATTTTCATCGGGCATACCTTCCAGTACGCCATTGTCTTCGAAATAATTCATGATTGTTTGTGAAACTTTGCCGCGTTTTGCTAAATCTTCTTTAGATAAGAATTTCTTTTCAGCACGCGCAGCGACAATTTGCTTAGCCGCATTGTCACCTAAACCAGGAACCGCATTAAATGGTGCCAAAATAGTATGCTTATCTAAAATTTTGAAATCCGTAGCTTCTGATTGATCAATATCAACCATTTTAATTTTAATGCCGCGTTCAAGACATTCGTTAGCAATTTCCAAAACTGTCAATAAACTTTTATCTTTGGCTGAAGCATCGTTTCCTTTATCTTGAATTTCTTTCATTGCAGCTTTAACAGTGTTTTTACCATGACTCATTGCAACTAAATCAAATAAATCAGCACGCACTGAGAAATAAGCAGTGTAATAAATTTCTGGGTAATATACTTTAAACCAGGCGATACGTAAAGCCATTAAAATATAAGCAGTGGCGTGAGCTTTAGGGAACATGTACTTAATCTTTAAACAAGAAGGAATATACCAATCAGGAATATTTTTATTCTTCTTCAAAATTGCCATATTTTCATCACTAATACCACGTCCGTGACGAACAGACTCCATAGTTGAAAAGGCAACTTCTGGTTTAACTCCCCAGTGAATCAAGTCCATCATAATGTTATCACGACAACCAATAACATCCTTTAATTTGCAAGTACCGTTATTGACTAAATCTTCTGCATTTCCTAACCATACATCGGTACCATGTGACAAACCAGAAATCTGCAATAATTCCGCAAAAGTTGTTGGTTTAGTTTCTTCAAGCATCCCTCTAACAAAACGTGTACCAAATTCTGGAACACCTAAAGTACCTGTTTCTGATTGGATTTGTTCTGGTGTTACTCCTAGAATTTTAGGACTTGAGAAAAGAGACATAACACCAGGATCATCCGGTGGAATAGTCAATGGATCAATTCCTGAAAGATCCTGCAAGTGACGAATCATGGTTGGATCATCGTGACCCAGAATATCAAACTTCAAAATATTATCGTGAATTGAGTGGAAGTCGTAGTGTGTAATTAACCATGCTGCATTAACATCATCAGCTGGATAAGATACAGGAGTAAAATCATAAATATCCATGTCATCAGGAACTACAACAATACCAGCAGGGTGCTGACCTGTAGTTCTTTTTACTCCACGAATACCACTAGCCAGGCGATCCAATTCCGCATTTCTAGCTTTCAAATCACGCTCTTCATCAAAGTGTTTTGCATAACCATATGCAGTCTTATCTGCAACCGTCGCAATAGTTCCGGCACGATAAGAATTATCTGGACCGAACATTACTCGAATAAAGTTATGCGCAACTGGTTGATAGTCTCCTGAGAAGTTCAAATCGATATCAGGAACTTTATCCCCATGGAAGCCTAGGAAAGTCGCAAACGGAATATCCTGTCCATCTTTAACTAAAGGCGTTCCACATTTTGGACAATCCTTATCAGGTAAGTCAAATCCAGAACCATATTCACCATTTTCAAAGAATTGCGAATATTTACACTTAGGACAACGATAATGTGGTGCAAGTGGATTAACTTCCGTAATTCCTGACATAGTAGCTACCAGACTGGAACCTACAGAACCACGAGAACCTACCAAGTAACCATCTTTATTTGACTTGGCCACCAGACGTTGAGAAATCAAGTAAATAACCGCATATCCATTAGAAATAATAGAATTTAATTCTAGATCAATTCTGTCTTTTACGATTTTAGGCAACGGCTTGCCATAAAGTTCATACGCCTTATCATAAGTTAACTTTTTCATTTCTTCATCAGCGTGTTCAATATGAGGTGGATATAATCCATCCTTAATTGGCTGAATCTCAGAAATTTCATCAGCAATCTTATTTGTATTATCAATAACGATTTCTTTGGCTACATCTTCACCTAAGAAACTAAATGCATCAAGCATTTCCTGAGTTGAATAAAAGTGCAAATCAGGTTGCGGTTTATTTCTATTTGGATTAGATCGTTGCGCTGAAATTAAAATAGTTCGGTAAATAGCATCATGTGGTTCAACATAGTGTGCATCTCCTGTTGCAACAACAGGCTTATTCAATTCTTTACCTAACTTATAAATATTCCCAATAATTTCTTCAAGTTGTGCTTCATCTTTAATTAATCCATCCTCGATTAATTGAGAATAATTTGCAGGAGGTTGTACTTCCAAAAAGTCATAAAACTTAGCTTTTTCTCTAGCCTCGTCATAACCTTTCTGCATCATTGCTACAAAGACATCACCTTGCCAACAACCTGAGCCATAAAACAGACCTTCATGCAAACGAGCTAAATCTGATTTAGGAGTACGCGGAATTCGATAAAAGTCTTTCGTACTTGCTATTGAAACTAGTTTGTATAAATTCTTTAATCCCTTTTGATCTTTAGCCAAAACCGTCATGTGAGATGGTCGAGCTCGCTTATAAACCTCACCATGTGCAGCATAACCATTTAAGTTATTCAAATTATCTTCATTATATTTTTTCTTAAATGCATCTAGCAGCTTATACATTAAGTAACCAGTTGCTTCCGCATCTTGATTAGCTCTATGGTGATGTTCCAAGGAAACATTATATTTTTTGGCTAATGAATCCAAAGTATGACGGTTCTGTTCAGGGTGAAGCAAACGAGAAACTTCTAGTGTATCGACAACTGGTTGTGTGATTTCACTAAGACCAGCTCTTCTTAAAGCGGCATTAACAAAGCCGACATCAAATTGAACATTGTGTCCACATAAAGGACGATCACCATAAAAGTCTTGGAATTGCTTAATAACTACATCTTCATCATCAGCAGCACTAACCATCTCATCCGTAATTGAAGTTAAATTAATGGTTTGTTCACTCAAAGGATGGTGTGGGTTAATGAATTTATCAAAACGTTCAATAACTTCGCCGTTTTTCATCTTAACAGCACCAATTTCAATAATAGTGTCATAAACAGATGAAAGACCAGTAGTTTCAACGTCGAAAATAACAAATTCACGATCTTCATAAGTCATTGGAGCTGGATTGATAACCAATAATGCATGGTCATCTATCATATTCGCTTCAACACCATATAAGATTTTTGTGCCTGTAGCTTTACCTGTACTATAAGCTTCTGGGAAGGACTGAACATCACCATGATCTGTAATAGCGATAGCCTTCTGACCAAATTTTTTAGCAGTTTTAATAAAATCACTTGGTGCATTAGTTGCATCTAATTGACTCATATTAGTGTGCAAATGAAGTTCTACTCTCTTTTGCTCACCCTCATATTTTTCCGTTCGTCCGATATGTTCAACCGTTTCAAAGCTGCTAATGTTGAATACTACATCATGTACCCATTGATCATCGATTGCTGAACCTTGCATTTTAGCCCAAGTACCAGGCTTAATTGCAGCCATTTGCTCAATTTGTTCCTTATTTGAAGCAAATTTCTTAAACGCAATTGAATCACTATAGTCAGTAATTTCACCTGTAAAAATTACTGAACCGTTTTTCAATTCTCTACTTTCAATATTGAAAATATTACCTTCAATTACAACATTTCGAGTACCATCTTCAACATCTTGAATTTGCGTAATCGGAGCATTTTCATCTAGTTTTCGATTGCCATAACTAGTACGCTTGGTTTGGTACTGCTGCTTTGGTTTAGGCTTCGGCTTTTCCGGAGTATTGTTAAAAGCCTCCTGCATACTTTTTTCATGTTCATGCTGAAGCTCTTGCAAACTTTCTAAACTGTTTTGTAAATTAGTTTGATCGACTTCGGTTATAAATTTTAAATTAAAGAAACCAAAGTCACGCATCTCTTCAGCCAAATCATCTAAAGCCTTTTGTTCGATTAATCCATCAATTACATTGTTATCTACTGGAATAACCCAACGACCATTTTCTTTTTTAGGTTTTTGTCCAGCTAAAAATTCTCTAGCGACGGGAGATAAAATATTTGAATTCTGTACCGCATAATGCCAGTAATCTGGCAAGTATTGGTCAGAACCATCACCTGTACCAACAAAAAATCTTACATTTACAAATGCTGAAAAAGTTTCTTCTATTGCTTTTCTTAATGCTACATAAGTGTCATATTTCAAAGGAGTATCAAAAAAAACATGGATATCCCACCTATGTTCTTTAGCGTAAACATCCACGTTTTCAACCTTTCCCTTTTGAAGAAGATCATTATCTTCAAAACTATCAGGGAAATGAACTTGTTTGAGCAATTTTAAGAAAAGATCATTTTTATTTGCCACAAAAATTATCCTAACTCTTGATTTACAAACTTATCTAATTCATCAATTGACATTTCGGTTGCCTTATCATCAGTAGGTCTCTTAACCTCAACGATACCATCAGCAGCCTTCTTACCAACCGTAATTCTAATAGGTGCACCGACTAAATCTGCATCTGCGAACTTAACACCAGCACGTTCCTTACGGTCATCGTATAAAACATCATACTTTTCACTGAACTTCTTTTCAAGTTTTTCAGCTAATTCGGTTTGATCTTCTTTATTCATTTTCATTTGAACAATGTGAATTGCAAATGGTGCAATTTCTTTTGGCCAAGCAACACCGTGTTCAGTCAAGTGTTGTTCTACAGCTGCTGAAAGCATTCTGGTAACACCAATACCATATGAACCCATGATAACAGGCTTAGCCTTACCATTTTGATCCAAGAAATCAGCACCCATAGTCTTAGTGTAATAAGTTCCAAGCTTGAAAATATGACCAACTTCGATTGATGTTGTGAACTTAAGTGGCAAATGATCAACAGGATCTGGTTCGCCTTCGTTTGCTGTTCTAATGTCAGCAAATTCATCAACCTTAAAATCACGATCCAAGTTAGCATTTTCAAATTGGTAATCAGTTTCACCAGCGCCAACGACTACGTTGTAAAGATTCTTAACAGTTTCGTCTGCAATAATCTTGTCAGCCCAATCAGCATTAACAGGACCAACGCCGCCCTTTTCACTACCAGTAATTTCTTTCAAATCAGCAGTGTCTGCTTCATGGACTTCATCAGCGTCAAGAACATGTCCAAGTTTTACTTCATTGATTTGCTTATCGCCACGAATTAAAACCAAAACTTTTTGATCATCCGCAATATAAAGAATACTCTTAACAATTCTAGTTGCTGGAACATTCAAGAACTTAGCTAATTTTTCGATTGTATCACAATCTGGAGTTGCTACTTTAGTAAGTTCCTTTGCATCTTCTGGTTCTTGTTTAAAGGTATCAATACTCTTAGCCATTTCAAGGTTAGCAGCATATGTTCCCTTTTCATTAGTAGCAATAGTATCTTCACCAATAGCAGCTGGTGCTTGGAATTCAGTTGAGTTTTTACCACCCATTGTACCTGAGTCAGCAATTACTGGGTGTACAGTAACACCGGCACGCTTAAAGATTCGCTTATATGCACTCTTTTGATCATCAAATTGCTCATCTAATTGATCACGAGTTGCGGCAAAACTATAACCATCAAGCATGACAAATTCACGACCACGGAGTAAACCGAAACGAGGACGATTTTCATCACGGAATTTAGTTTGAATTTGGTACAAAGCTAATGGCATTTGCTTATAACTCTTAAGGTTCTTAGCAATAATTTCAGTAAAAGTCTCTTCATGGGTAGGTCCAAGCAAACTTTCACGGCCATGGCGATCCTTCAATTTGAACATTTCAGCGCCGTACTTCTTGTAACGACCTGATTCTTGCCATAAAGTAGCTGGTAATAAATGAGGCATGATCATTTCAGGAACATTGATTTTTTCCATTTCATCTTCAATAATTCCTTCAGCCTTACGTAATACACGATAACCTAATGGAAGATAAGCATAAACACCAGCAGTAACCTGACGAATATATCCCCCTCTAATCATCAACTTGTGACTTTCTGCCACAGCATCTGATGGAGCTTCCTTTAAAGTTGGCATAAAAAATTTTGATTGACGCATTACTTTCTCCTAAAGTAAAAACAAAACTAACTATTATTAATTATTTTATAAAATAGCGATAAATGTCATTGCCTGTAACTGCAATAATTAATACTAATAATAAACCAAAGCCAATTAATTCAACAATTGCCTCATGTTCTTCTGAAATTGGTTTACCACGAACTAACTCAATTAAGTTCAATAAAAGTTTACCACCATCTAAACCTGGAATTGGAATTAAATTAACAATTCCCAAATTAATTGAGATCATTGCTAAAAAGGCTAATACATATGTAAAGCCCATTTGTGAAACTTGCGAAGTTTGAGAGTAAATTCCTACAGGACCAGATAATTTATTAAGACTAAAATGTCTAAATAAGTTACCTACTGCATTAAAAATCAAACCGGTTGTAGAAACAGCTGTATCCCAACCTCTTTTTAATTTTACGCCAGCATTTTCATTACTTTTAGCAACAATACCTATTTGATAAATTTTTTGCTTCTGAATTCGATGAGCCTTTGGTTTAACTATTACAGTTTTAGTAGAGCCATCTTTACTTAATTCAAATTTAAGACTCTTACCTTTGCTTTGATTAACTTTTTCAGTTACCTGTTCAAAGCTATTAATCTTTTGACCATTAACCGCTACAATTCGATCACCTGGTTCAATTTTAGCAATCTGAGCAGGTGAACCATTCGTAGTAGATTGAATAGTAGTTGTGGCTGGACCTGGCACCGTAAATGTCCAGATTAAGAACACAACAAAACCTAATAAAATATTCATAAAAGGACCAGCAAAATTAGTTGCTAACTTTTGCCAGACCTTTGCTTCATTAAATTGAGTATCACGAGGTGCAATGATTAATTCGGTACCATTTTTTTCAATGATAGTTGCATCATGATTAACATGGTAAGTTACCGGTTTATTTTCATCGCCATTCTCATAGCCTTCAATTACTAAATTATCTACTAAATCTGCCTTAGTAACTTGAACGGGAATACCCTCTATTGGCATGTCAGATTCAGAAGCATCTATTCTAACCACTTCATTCTGATCATTTAACTGCAAAATTACAGTCATGCCCGGATCTAATTTGCTTTCATCATCAGATCCTGCTAATCGAACATAACCACCAAGTGGTAGCCACCTGATAGTATAAGTAGTAGGATTTCTTCTAATCTGAAATAACTTAGGTCCCATACCAATTGAGAATTCTCGCACAAGTATACCTGATTTTTTGGCTACAATAAAATGTCCAAATTCATGGACAAAAACTAATAAGCCAAAAACGATTAAAAAGATTAGTATACCTTTCAATAAAATTCTCCTAGTGAACAATACCTAAGATAGCAGCTACTACAGGTAAAACAAATAACATACTATCAAATCGGTCTAAAATACCACCATGTCCTGGTAAAATTTTACCAGAGTCTTTAACACCGTAGAAACGCTTATATGCTGACTCAACTAGGTCACCCATTTGACCTACGATTGAAAGGAAGAATGCCAAAATTACCATAGTTAATTCGGAAACTCCAAAAACAATGTTAAAGTGACTCAAAATTGCTAGGTAAATTGCACTACAAATCAATGCACAAATAACGGCACCAATTGATCCTTCCCAAGTTTTATTAGGGCTAATTACTGGCCATAACTTATGTTTACCAATCTTACGACCGATCATGTAAGCACCAATATCAGTTGACCAAACAACTACAAACACGTAACCCAATAAAGCTAAACCATTTTGCGGGTAAGCTCTAATGGCTGCCATGTAGTGGAAGCCAATCCCTATATAAAGTGATGCCAAGATGTAAACACCAACATCATCGAAAGTAGTCTTATTTTTAGAAAGTACTGTCCAGGTTAAGAACAGCATAACAATTCCAAAGAATACTCCGAATTTGGTTATATTAGGTGGGAATGCCTTAAAAAATGCATCCGGCACTGTCCATGTCAAAGTTGCAAGCAATGCTAGCAAGAAATCAAATGAGACCAAAATCTGTTTTTTCATTAAAAAGATCTCACTAATGCCGACTGCAGCAAATAATACAGTCAACCAATCCATCCAAAGGCCACCTGCAAGCACAATTGGAATAAATAAAATCAAGGCAATAACTGCCGTAATTACACGTTGTTTCATATTTAACTATCCGATTCGTCTACCTTACCAAAGCGCCGATTACGGTGCTTAAAATCATTTACAAATTTTCTTAAATCATCTTCATCAAAATCTGGCCAATTTTTATCACTAAAAGCCAACTCTGAATAAGCTAATTGCCACAATAAGAAATTAGATATTCTTTGTTCTCCTGATGTCCTAATTAACAGGTCAGGATCTTGATACTTGCCAAAATTTTTGGTCATCAAGTGCTGGGAGATCATTTTCTCGGTAATTTCTTCACTTTTTAGTGTACCAGCTTCAATCATGCCACCTAATTCTTTCATTGCAGTCGTTATTTCTCTTCTAGAGCCATAATTAAAAGCGAAATTAAGAATTAAGCCAGTATTATGAGCAGTTTCTGACATTGCTCGTTGTACTATTTTATAAGTCTTTTCTGGCAATTCGTCTAAGTAACCCATAATGTTTACTTTAACGTTATTTTCCATCAAAGTCGGCATGTATTTGTCGAAAAAGCGCACGGGAAGATTCATTAAATAAGCTACTTCTTCTTTAGGTCTAGCCCAGTTTTCAGTAGAAAAAGCATATAAAGTTAGCACTTTAATTCCTAACTTATTAGCTGCTAGGGTAATTCGCTCAACATTATCCATGCCTTCACGATGTCCTACAAAACGAGGCTTGTGCCTTTTCTTAGCCCAGCGTCCATTACCATCCATGATAATGGCTAAATGATTTAATTCATTATCCGTCTTGCTCATGCTTAACCTTGAGTAATTTCCTTACGCTTTTCATCAGCAAGTTGATCAATCTTTTTAGTAGAATCATCAGTTACCTTTTGAACTTGCTTTTCTAAATTGCGTTGTTCATCTTCAGTAATATTGCCGTCTTTTTGTTCTTTCTTCAAAGCGTCCATAGCTTCGCGACGAACATTTCTAACGGCGATTTTAGCATCCTCAGCGTATTTTCCAACTTCTTTGGCGATTTCTTCTCTTCTTTCACCAGTAAGTTGAGGAATAACTAATCTAATAACCTTACCATCATTGGCTGGAGTTAAGCCTAAATTAGAAGCTAAAAGAGCATGTTCAATATCATCCAAACTATTTTGATCATATGGAGTAATAAGCAAAACACGTGGTTCTGGAATAGTAATACTTGACATTTGAGTCAATGGAGTAGGTGCACCATAATATTCAACTTGAACATTGTCAAGAAGAGCAGCATTGGCTACACCGGCACGAATTGAAGCTAATCTCTTTTGATAAACCTTAATAGATTTATCCATGTTATCTTGTGCTTTTTTAATAGTTTCGTTATTCATTATTTGTCACCTCTAATAACAGTACCAATATTTTCACCCATAACAACCTTCTTAATGTTGCCTGGAGTATTAACGTTAAATACAATTAATGGAATTTCAGTATCCATTGAAAGTGAACTTGCAGTTCTATCCATAACCTTCAAGTCTTTTGAAATCAAATCAAGTTGAGTTAATTCAGTAAACTTAGTAGCTGTTGGATCAGTCTTAGGATCAGCTGAGTAAACACCATCTACACCATTCTTGGCCATCAAAATTACATCAGCGCCAATTTCAGCAGCACGAAGAGCAGCAGTAGTATCAGTTGAGAAGTATGGGTTACCTGTACCACCACCAAAAATAACTACGCGCCCCTTTTCAAGATGACGGAGTGCTCTTCTTCTAATATAAGGTTCAGCAATTTGTCTCATTTCAATTGAAGTTTGCATTCTAGTAGGAACACCAACTTTTTCAAGACCATCTTGTAATGCTAATCCATTCATAATGGTAGCAAGCATACCCATGTAATCGGCTTGTGCACGTTCCATGCCTAACTTAGCACCGGTTTCACCGCGCCACATATTACCGCCACCACATACGATGCCGATTTCAACACCTAAATCATGAACAGATTTAATTTCTTTAGCTAAATGACCAATTACAGTTGGATTAATTCCATTTCCCTTATCACCTGCTAAAGCTTCACCTGATATTTTTAAAATGATACGTTTATATTTAACTTGACTCATAGTGACCTCCTCTAATAGCTTTAATTATTCTACCATATCTAACTCAACAATGTCTTGATAGTAAAAACAATCATAATAAAAAATAAAAAGGAGAAGCACTTAATGTACTCCTCCTTTCTATCATAATGTAATTTTTAAATTACTTCATTTGTTCGCGAACTTCAGCAGCAAAGTCTTCTTGCTTCTTTTCGATACCTTCACCAACTTCGAAACGTTGGAAAGCAACTAACTTAGCGCCTTTATCCTTCAAGAATTCGCCAACAGTCTTGCTATCATCCATGATGTAGTCTTGTGATAAGACTGCAAATTGCTTATCTACTTGAGTGTTATCATCGATAAAGCGCTGCATCTTACCAGGGATAATTCTGTCCCAGATCTTTTCTGGCTTGCCTTCTTCTTTAAGTTCAGCCTTAATGTCTTCCTTAGCCTTAGCTAAAACATCATCAGTTAATTGCTTTTCTGAACCATAAACAAGGTGTGGCAATGGCTTCTTGTGTACCAATGCACGACTTTCATTGTCTTGATCAATCTTGTGGTTCATTACAGCTAATTGATCAGTAATAAATTGATCATCTAATTCGTCAGGTGAGATAACCTTTGGCTTCATAGCTGCAATGTGCATTGCCAAGTGCTTAGCAGTAGCTGCATCGGCACCTTCTAAAACGGTAATAACACCGATTTGGCCACCATTGTGTTGGTAAGCACCAAATTCTTGATCATCATTCTTCTTTTCCAAAGCGAAGCGACGTAAAACAATCTTTTCACCAATGGTAGCAGTTGCATTAACGAATGCTTGATCTAAAGTTGAACCATCGTCCATCTTTAATTCCTTAGCTGCTTCCATATCAGCAGGTTGACCTTCAGCAATGGTCTTAGTTGCGTCCTTTACTAAGTTAACAAACTTATCATTTGAAGAAACAAAGTCAGTTTCTGAGTTAACTTCGGTAATAGCTGCTACATTGCCATTAACGTAAACACCAGTCAAGCCTTCAGCTGCAACACGGTCAGCCTTCTTAGCAGCCTTAGCCATACCCTTATCACGAAGATATTGGATAGCCTTGTCCATGTCACCTTCAACTTCTACCAATGCCTTCTTAGCGTCCATAACGCCAGCACCAGTACGTTCACGTAATTCTTTAACTAATTTTGCAGTAATTTGTGCCATTAATAGATCCTCCTACGGAACTAACAGTAAAAACTAGTCTTCTGGGTTTTCTTCAGCGCTAACGATTTCTTCTGAACCATCAGCATTTTCCTTAAAGTCAACCTCAACAGATTCGTCATCTTGACCTTGCTTACCTTCAACGATAGCATCAGCCATAGCACCAGCGATTAAGCGGATAGCACGAATAGCGTCATCGTTTGATGGGATAACTACGTCAATTGGATCTGGATCAGTGTTAGTGTCCACCATAGCTACAACTGGGATACCCAAAATGTTTGCTTCGTGAACAGCGATCTTTTCCTTCTTAGGGTCTACTACGAACAATACATCTGGGATTCTTGGCATATCTTCGATACCACCTAAGAATCTTTCAAGCTTGTCCATTTCCTTAGTTAAAAGTGCAACTTCCTTCTTTGGAAGAACATCAAAGGTACCGTCTTGTGACATTTCCTTTAATTGCTTTAATCTCTTAACACGGCTTTGGATAGTAGTCCAGTTAGTCAAAGTACCACCTAACCAACGTTGGTTTACGTAGTATTGACCTGCACGAGTTGCTTCTTCAGCAATTGAGTCTTGAGCTTGCTTCTTAGTACCTACAAATAAGAATACGCCACCGTCTTCGGCAACAGCCTTCATAAAGTTGTAAGCATCATCTAACATCTTGATAGTCTTTTGCAAGTCAATGATGTAGATACCATTTCTTTGAGTGAAAATGTAAGGAGCCATCTTTGGGTTCCATCTTCTAGTTTGGTGACCGAAGTGGACACCAGCTTCAAGCAATTGCTTCATTGTAACAACGTCTGCCATATTTATATTCCTCCTATGGTTTTATATCCTCTCAAGCGTTCATTTCATCATCAAACCACTACCTAGGGCACCACGATGATGATCGCTCTTGATGTGTTTTAAAAATTATATGCTAACACAGCATACTTGCCTATTTTACAAAAAATAATTTTATTTTTCAAGCTAAAAATTAATATTATGCTCTCTTAAAAATTTTTCTTTCCAAGCGCGTGAATGGTGCTTAAACCAATACTCTCTTTTTAAAGCTAATCTTTTATCGTCAAATTGCTCATGGTAAATCATACGAACTGGTCGCCTAGATTTGGTGTATTTAGCGCCTTTGCCAGAATTATGCATTTTCAGGCGATGATCTAAATCATTAGTAAAGCCACCATAAAAACTACCATCATTGCAAAGCAAAACGTAAAAATAGTATTTACCTCGGGCGTCATGTTTAGCTTTATCTTCAGGGGTCTCTCGAACTATTCTTTGAATTAATGGCTTAAATTCATCATTTTTGTCATGAACTTCGATTGCATCCCTAAGTTCAGTTCCATCTGTCCCAGTGTGCTTTACGGCTTCAACGATAATTAAATTTGCATCATCTCCGCGGTGAGACACAAATGGTTGCACTAATTTTACACTCAAATCATGCTTCATGCAGTAGTAACAAATCTCGCCTAATCGCTCAGGTCGATGTACCATAAACATCTTCCCCTTCATTTTTAATAAGCCACTGGCAACTTCAATAATTTGCTCTAAATTAATTAACAATTCATGACGAGCAATTGCTTTTTTTCTATCTGGGTTTACCTCATGCCCTTCAGGGGCCTTAAAGTAAGGTGGGTTAACTGTTACTACATCGTAGCTATCCTTACGCAAAAATTTTGCGGCATTCAGTACATTATCCTTATACACTGCTATACGATTTTCCATTTGATTAAGTTCAATAGAGCGCTTAGCTTGCGAATATATTTCGTCTTGAATCTCAATTGCATCATAGTGCGCACGATTGAAGTAAGCCATATAAATCGTTGCAGCACAATTTCCCGCACATAAATCTGCTACTTTATCGCGATCACGAATTTGATTCTTAGCCCAATAAGCCAAAAGCAATGTATCCATAGAAAAGCTAAAGGCAGTTTTATCTTGGATAATCCGCAAATCATCACTGTACATATAATCAATTCGTTCATTATCTTTAAGTTCTACCATAAAAATATTTGCCTTTCTTGTCTATCTATTTTTATAATATTACAACAATTGGAGGAACAAAAAGATGTTTTATAAAATAATTCGTCCGATTGCCCGCTTTATCGTATGGGTACTAAATGGACACTTACATATTCATCACAAGAATCGTTTACCTAAAGGTAACTATATCTTAGTTGCACCTCACCGTACCTGGTGGGAACCTATCTTGTTTGCCTTAGGTGCTAGTCCAATGGAATTTATGTTCATGGCTAAAATCGAACTATTCAAGAATCCGGTTTTACGTTTTATTTTAGATCATGCTCATGCTTTTCCAGTTGATCGAAAAAATCCCGGACCATCGGCTTTAAAAATTCCAGTTAAAGGTCTTAGAAAAGGAAAACTCTCATTGATTATTTTTCCTTCAGGAACCCGTCATTCAGCTGAATTAAAAGGTGGCGTACTTTTAATTTCTAAAATGTCCAAAAAGCCAATGGTACCCGTCGTTTATCAAGGTCCATTAACTTTTAAAGGACTGCTTAAGCGCAAACCCCTAGAAGTTAACTTTGGTGATTCAATTACAATTGATCGTAAAACTAAATTAACTCATGAAAATGAACAAATTTTATTCAAGCAACTTGAAGATGCCTGGAATAGCTTGGATAAAGAATTAGACCCTAATTTCCATTATGTTGCCAAATAAAACAGCTATTAGCTGTTTTTTATTTTGCTCTCATCCCATTAGCAAATAAAAAGAAAGAAGTGTTAAAATACTTTTAGGTTTTAAATATTGGAGGAAAAAGCAATTGTTAGAAAAAACATTTTACAAAATGATGCTTAGCAAGTCCTTCCCTTTTCCCGTTAAAGTAACCTACTGGGACGGTAAAAGCGAAGTCTACGGTAATGGTACTCCTGAAATCGAAATTGTTTTTAACGAAAAGATCCCTATGGGCGACATTACTAGAAATGCTTCACTCGCACTTGGTGAAGGATACATGGATAAGAAAATTGAAATCCATGGGGATATTCAAAAATTAATTTTTGGTGCTTACGAAAGTGCCGACAGTTTCATGCGTTCCTCAAAGTTCCGCAAATTTTTACCAAAGCAAAAGCACACTGAAAAGCAAAGTGAAGAAGACGTACAAAGCCACTACGATATCGGTAACAACTTCTACAAGTTATGGCTTGATCCTACTATGACTTACTCTTGTGCTTACTTTGAAGATGGCAACGAAAACGATCTTGAACAAGCACAAATTGCTAAAGTTCACCACATTTTAAACAAATTAAACCCACAAAAAGGCAAGACTTTACTCGACATCGGTTGTGGCTGGGGTACATTGATGCTCACTGCTGCTAAGGAATATGGTCTTAAGGTTACCGGTGTTACATTGAGTGAAGAACAATACAAATTAGTACAAAAGCGTATCTACGATAAAAACTTGCAAGATGTAGCTGAAGTTAGACTTGAAGACTACCGTGAACTTGGTGATCAAACCTGGGATTACGTAACTTCAGTTGGTATGTTTGAACACGTAGGTTCAGAGAACTTACCTAAATACTTCCAAGATGTTTACAAGTACTTAAACAAAGATGGTATTGCTTTGATCCACGGTATTACTCGTCAACAAGGCGGTGCTACTAACGCTTGGATCAACAAATACATCTTCCCAGGCGGCTACATTCCAGGTTTGCAAGAAATTGTCGGCGACATCGTTGACAGTGGCTTGCAAATCACTGATATGGAAGCTCTTCGTCGTCACTACCAAAGAACTCTTGAAATTTGGGACAAGAACTTCAATGCTGTTCGTGATCAAGTTGAAGATAAAATGGGCGAACGTTTCACTCGTATGTGGGACATGTACTTGAATGCTTGTGCTGCTTCATTTGAATCAGGCAACATTGATGTCATCCAATACTTGCTTACCAAGGGCCCTTCTGGCAAGAACTTACCAATGACTAGAAATTACATGCTTAAGTAATTAAAACAGAAAAGTAAGCGTCAAAAACTGAAGTATCTTAAAACCCCATCCAGTTCATGCTAAGATGGGGTTGTTTTATATATATTCAAATACGCGTGGTGCTAGTTAAATCGTTCTAGACAATATGCCATATTATAAGCTAAAATGGCAACTTCGAGTCTCTCTTGAAAACCTGCTAAACTTCTAGCTCGATTATTTTCAGCGTTGTAGTAAGACAAAAGCGAAAAATCACTCTCGATGGTCTTTCTGAGTGCCATTAAATAGTGCTTATTGTGCTTTTGAGCATTCTTCATGTTTTTACGATATGGTGTCCAAAACGTATAGCCCATTTGCTCTAAGCGTTGATGCAGGTTTTTGCCCAAATATCCTTCATCGCCCAAAAGGTACCGATTGTCAGGATGAGCGTTAGTAATCAGTTCTACTGTTTCCTTAGCATCATGAACTGAGGCCTTGGTTACGATATAATCTAGCAAGTAGCCGTCGTCGCTAACAATAGCGTGAACCTTAAAACCATAATAATAGATTTTTTTGGTTGCCTTATAGCCAATATCGGCATAGCCGCGAAAGATCTTTGCTCGACGATTGCGAATTGGCTGACAGACTGGCACAGGAAAGCTATCAATAATCAAAATGTCGCCTGACAGATCTACTTCCTCATTAAGGCCATGTCGAATTAAATAGATCAATGGCAAAAGCATGCGTGCTCTGCGATTAAAGCGAGAGTGAGATAAATTAACAAGCTTTTCACAAAATCTTCTTTGAGATTCAACGCCCAATGAAGCCTGCCAAATAAGCAAGGCCAGAATAGAACTGTCAGATATTTTACACCGATTGATATTCCGTCTTTGCTTTAATGCATCTGGGGCATAAAGTTTGTACAAACAGCAACAAATTATATTTAAACGACTAAAACTAACTTGTGTTAGGATGAGAAAAACGCTTAAGCTTAGGGTAGTTCAATCTAGTCAGACTCTTTTCTATTAATATGTTTACAAGTCGAGTCTAACAAGATTGGACTTTTTTTGTTAACTAAAACAATTTAACCAGCACCACGCGTATAATAATAGCAAATAAAATATTGATATTTTCAAGGGAGGAATATCCATGAAACTCATTAAATCAATCAGCTTAGCTGCCGCCGCATTATCTTTAACAGCACCAGCTATTGCACTTGTAAATCCATCAATCACTACTGCTCAAGCTGCTACTAAAAAGTCAACTGGCACAATTACTGTTGGCGATAACAATAGTAGTGTAATCGGTGTCTACAATGCTGCTGGCAAACAAAAGAATCAAAAGATTAGGAACGGCACTACTTTTAAATACTACGGCGCTCCTAAGTTAATCAACAATGAATATACTTATAAGATCGCTAAAGACAAGTACGTTCCGACTTCCGCAATTTCAACATTAAACGGCAAGAGCGTCTTATATATTGCTAATAATTCATATGTTTACGACAAAAATGGTAAGCGCGTAACTAAGAACTCTAAGCGTGTCTTATTGCGTAGATCTCGAATTGTAAACTACACCGGCTCGATTAAAACAGCTGCTAGTGATGCATACCGCTTCTTAGTAAATGATGGCAAAAAGATGGCTTTATCAACTAAGACTATTAAGGGCCACCAATATTACAGCATCGGTAAAAATGCATATATCCGCGTATCTAATGTAAGTTACGTAAATAATGAACCATTATATGCTGCATACCAAACTGTAACTTTAGGTAAGCATAGCAATGAATCTAAAGTCCCTGTTTACGATGCCGAAGGTAAAACAGTTAGCCAAGAATTAACTGCTGGCAGCAAAGTTAATGTTGACCGCACTAAGACTATTAAAAATGGCGACCAAACTTTGATTTTATACGGCATTAAGGGTCAAAAGTCATACATTGATATGAACGACATTGCAACTATGCCAAACTTGGCTGTTGCACCAGAAGAATAAAATTCAAATAATTAATTTAAATTTAAGGCCAGTCGAATTTGATGCGAACGCCAAATTTGGGACATATTTTAGATCACTCTATTTTAAAACCATATTTCGATATTTTATCGGAGTATGGTTTTTCTAATGTCTTGATACTATCACAATTGTAGTAATAAGATGTACGCTTGGTGCTAATTAAAGCTTGTCCATCAATACACCATTATATGTTAATATTGTCATTTCTAAGCGGTTTGAAATCCTACTAAAATGCGTGTTCTATTTTCCGCATTATAATAAGCTAAAAGTGAAAAAATACTTTCATTTATCTTTCCTAATTTTCATCAACTTACGATCGTTATGTTCCCTAGCACTTTGCATATTCTGCTATATAGAGTTCAGGGATCTGACTTATCTCTATTATGTTTTAGGTATCCTAAGATCTAATCTTTTTAATTTTATTTATATTTTTTAATAATCATATAATAAAATTCAAATATAATTTAATAAAATTTCTTTGGAGGTACGCTTTATCATGACTAAAGCAAGAAAATATTTTGGTGCATTAGCACTTATTTCTGGAGCAACTTTAAGTTTAGTTGCATGTGGTAATAACAAACATACAAACAGTAGTAATGCAAATAAAACTAATCATAAGTTTAGCGAAACTGTTCCCGTAAAAAGTATTAAAAAAGGAGGAACTTTAACCTATGCTCTTGAATCAGACAGTCCATTCACTGGTATTTTCTTACCAGAATTATCAGATACTACAATTGATGATAAGGTACAAAGACCAGGTCTAGAATCTTTATTTTCAACAGATGATCAATATAAGATCAATAATAAAGGAGCTACTACTTTTAAACTAAATCGGAAAGCTAAGACTATCACAATCGAAGTGAAAAAAGGAGTTAAGTGGTCAGATGGTAAGCAAGTGAATGCTAAAGACGTTGAATTTGCTTATGAAATTATTGCAAATAAAGACTCTAAATCACAAAGATATACTGAATCTTTAGCTGATATTGTTGGTCTAGCTGAATATCATGAAGGTAAAAGCAAGAAAATTTCTGGAATTGAAATGCCTGATGGTGAAAATGGACGCAAAGTCGTACTCCATTTCAAGCAAATGAAGCCTGGTATGCTTCAATCAGGTAATGGATATTTCTGGGAATATGCTGAGCCCTATCATTACTTAAAGGATGTACCTTTTTCAAAGCTTTTATCTAGTGACAAGGTCAGAAAATCCCCACTATTTTTTGGACCATTCCGTGTATCTAATATTGTTCGTGGTCAATCTGTTTCTTGGGAGCGTAATCCTTATTACTGGCGTGGTACACCAAACTTTGAAAAAGTAACTGCATCTGTTGTCAGCTCCAGTTCTGCTACCCAAGCCATTAAAAATCATAAATTTGATATTGCTGATGTGGTTAATACACAATGGGATCAAACTAAGAATGCAACTGATACTAACTTTATTGGTGAAGTTCCACTTAATTATAACTACTTAGCTTTTAAAGTTGGTAAATGGGATAAGAAGCTAGGAAAGAATGTTGAAAATAAGAATGCCAAGATGAATAATCCAGCATTACGTAAAGCAATGGCCTATGCAATGAATATTGATGCTGTTGCTAAACGCTATTACCAAGGATTAGCATTCCGTGTTAATACTTTGATTCCAGAACAATTTGGTGACTTTTCCGATAGTTCAATTAAAGGTTACCCATATAACTTGAAGAAAGCCAACGAATTACTAGATAAAGCCGGATATAAAAAGAAAGGCGAATTCAGAGTTCAACCTAACGGAAAGAAGCTTACTATTAATTTAGCTGTTAGAAACAATGCTACTACCGCAGAGCCCGTATGGCGTAATTATATCCAACAATGGAAGAAAATCGGTTTGAACGTTAAGTTTGTTGGCGGTCGTCCAATGGAATTTAACAATTGGGTACAAGCAGTTCAATCTGATGATCCAAAAATTGATGTCTTTGAAGGTGGCTGGCAACTTTCAAGTGAACCTTCTCCTAATGATCTTTATAGCGCTGCTGCACCATATAATATGGCACGTTTTGTTTCCCCTGTACAAAGTAAGCTTTTAGCTGATATTGACTCAGAAAAAGCTTTCAACCATAAGTATCGTGTTGACGCATTCAGAAAATGGCAAAAATGGATGTACAATGAGGCCTATGTTGTACCTACCACTAATTCATATTCAATAACCGCTGTTAATAAAAAAGTAACTGGATGGTCAGTTAAACCAAGCGCAACTAACTGGTTTAGTGCAGGGTTTGTAAAATAAACATTACCTAACTGTCTTGCCTAATAAATATCTTTTCTAAAATTTACTTTAATTAATCTAAAAAAATGCTACTAAATCTGACTGATTTGGTAGCATTTTTCTTGTGTATCACTAATAGTGACGTTATTAATGAAGGAATTGACCATCAATTTTTTCGTGTGCGCGTATAGATGTCTAGTCGGGCCAAATGATGGATAAACCTGCAACACAGACAAAGACCTGAAGGAAAGCGTAAAACTAAAGCAGAAGCTATGAAACAATGACACACCCGCGAACAGAGTTCGCAAGTTTCAGAAATAATTAATGTCTCGTTCAGATAATTTAGACATAACAAAAGCCTCGAAATTACAGTCCAAATTTCAGGTGCTTACGTAAATTGTGATAGAGCTTTTTGCCATAAAAAATAGCGAACCACTACAGATTCGCTATTTTCTCTAAATTTACGACTTATGCATCAATATCTGGAGCTTGACCAAGTTCAGCCGTTAACATCCAAAGCCGCTTTTCAAGATCAGTATGGAAACCAGTCAAAATATCATTAGTAGAGTAATCTCCTTCTTTATCAGAAGCTTCAAGCGCTTCTTCATAGAGCTTATCTAAATAACGATAGCCTGAAATGATCTTTTCAAGTCTTTGTGTATTAGTGAAGTCCCAACTCCCCTTTTCACCAGGAATTTTATTTAATTGAACAACTTCCCTTAAAGTGGCAACAGGTGAACCATCGATGGTAATTAGTCTTTCTGCAAGACCATCAATCTGATCATCTAGTTCATCCATTAAGTCATCAAGATATGGGTGCAACTTCAAGAATTGACTGCCGCGCATATACCAATGGTGACGGCGAACAATCATATGCATATGCAATAAATTAATGACTAATTCATTTAACTTTTCTTTTGTTTCTGGATACTTCATATTGAGACCTACTTTCATTAAATTAAAATTTAGCCCAGCCTAAGGTATGTTGGGCCGCCAAGTTAAGTATACTCCATTGACGGTCAAAACTTGGTGAGAAGAAGAAATCTTGTTCTGCAAAATCTTCTAAAGTAAGTCTATGGCTAATAGCTAAACTAAGGACATTTCCTTGACCTGTTAAATCATAAGTAGACATTCCGACCCCACCTAAAATTTGGTGGTTAAGCTTATCAAAGGTCAATGCTACATAACCTAATGGGTTATCTTCATCTTATTCACTTAGGCCAATATAGATTCTTGTTATTTTTACCAGATTGTAATTCTATCTTCTGGATCAAGCCACATACCATCTGTCTTCTTAACGCCAAATGCATCATAGAATTCATTTTGGCATTGAACCGGAATATTTACTCTAGTTGGTTGTGGTGCATGGACATCGGTTTGAACTTCAGTCTTAATTGCCTCTGGACGTTGTTTCTCCATCCAGCTTCTAGCGTAGTTTTCAAACAAATCCTTCAAATCTGCACCATCATTTTTGCCTGCTTGAACGGCGCAAGCTAAACCAGCAAGGTCAGCAATATTTTCAGAAACAACTTGCTTACCATTAATCTTAGCTGGACCATATTGCAAACCATCGAAAATGTCGATCATTTGGCCCACACGCTTGTTAAATTCAGCAAAGTCTTGCTTGGTCCACCAGTTGTTCATATTACCATTTTCATCAAATTTGGCACCGTTGTTGTCAAAGGCGTGAGAAACCTCGTGACCAATAGTAGCACCAATACCACCGTAGTTGGCACCTCTTGATTGGTTAATATCATAGAATGGCTTTTGCAAAATTCCAGCCGGGAAAGTTAAATCGTTTCTTTGTGGATCGTAGCAAGCATTGTTCAAGTTACCTGGCATAAGCCATACAGATCGATCAACCCGCTTAGTTAATTTATCCAGTTCGTACTTGGTACGTACTTTATCCATAGCAGCTTCATTTTCATATAAGCTCTTTTCAGGATCTACTTGTAACAAGTCAAAAATCTTTTCAATTTTTTCTGGGTAACCAATCTTAAGAACCAAAGCATTTAATTTAACAATTGCTTTCTTCTTAGTTTCATCAGAAAGCCAAGTATTATGGTTGATTCTTTCTTCATAAACCTTAAGCATGTTGTGAATCATATCTTCAACGTCATGTTTAGCCTTTTCGCCAAAGTACTTCTTACCATAGAAAATACCAACTACTTCATCAAAGGCACTGTTGGCAATACGATAGGCTTGCTTAATTTGTGATGGCATTTCTGGTGCGCCAGTAATTGCTTGGTTAAATGGAAAGGCTGCTTCTCTAAACTTTTGTGACAAGTACTTAGCTACGCTATTAATGTATTTAACTAGCATCCAGCCTTTGATTTCGTCAAAGTTTTCAGCGTTGATTAATTCTTCTGCATGGTCAAGGAAGCGTGGTTCCATCACAATTACCCGCTTTTGTTTTTCAGGTAAAAGTTCATCTAAGAATTTTGTCATATCGAATGACTTAAACTTAGCAATAAATTTGTCATATGAAACTGGGTTATAAATAGCAGCATCGTCGGCCCACTCTTCAGTAGACTTAACAACCTTGGCAACTTTTGCATCAAAAGCCAATGCATTATCAACGTATACTCTAGCTTCTGTTTTACCAATGCCAGCCATCATTAACAAATTAATGCTTTGATCTTGCAAAATGTCTAATAGCTTCTTAGCATCTTCTGTCTTATAAGTTGTTGTATCTGGCAAGAAGGTACTTGGACCACCGAAGTATAAGACATTGACATCGGTATTCTTCATATCGGCATCGACGCCATAAACGAATGGTAAAATATATGGACCCATGTATAAATCATTTGCTTTTTTACCCAAGTCGGCAAAATCAGTTAATGATAATAACTTTTGCAAGTCATTTTGAATAGGGTTTGCTTCTTCTGCATCCCTCTTCTCAAAATTCTTAGCAATCTTATATAAAGCAATTGCCTTATCAAAATCCTTAATCTCTGGCATCTTTTCCTTGCCTGCAGCAATATCGGCAAAGTCCTTCATCATTCTATTTTCAATCTTAATGTCAAGTTCTGAGTTGACACCAGTTGAAGTACGGTCAGCAGGGATTTCAGCTTTAGAAAGCCAATTTGAATTAACAGCCAAATATAAATTATCTTGTGGCTTAGCATTAACATCTGGTTCTGCAACATCGCCCGCACCACCGCGAACAGCGTAAAATCTTCTCATTTTTCCTCCTATGAATATTAATAATTATTTCATTCTTTTTAATCATTATAACAAAAAGACGTTTGCAATCGTGGAAAACGTCCTTTATTAACTATTCTTTATTCTGCAGAGTATACAAATTGTAGTAGTAACCCTTCTTAGCAAGAAGCTGTTCATGGTTACCACGTTCAATGATTCTCCCCTTGTCTAACACGATAATTTGATCCGCATCGGCAATTGTAGACAAACGGTGAGCAATCGCTAAAGTTGTTCTACCTTTACGTAAACGTTTAAGTCCCTGTTGGATCATAGTTTCAGTTTCGGTATCAACGTTAGCTGTAGCTTCGTCCAATACCAAAACTTTAGGGTCTGTAACCAATGTTCTAGCAAAAGAAATTAATTGACGCTGACCTTGACTTAATTCTTCGCCGCCTTCAATTACCTTTGCGTGATATTTACCTGGCATCTTTTCGATAAATTGATCTGCTTGAACTGCCTTAGCTGCGTCTTTAATTTGTTCATCGGTAATATTCTTATTATATAAACGAATATTAGAAGAAATATCACCATAAAACATGAATGGTTCCTGCAAAACAAGCCCCAGCTTTTTACGCAGTTCTTCTTTAGGGTATTTTTTGATATCTATATCATCAATTAAGATCTCGCCCTTACCAAATTCATAAAAGCGCATCATTACATTGATAATCGAGCTTTTACCAGAGCCAGTATGACCCACAATACCTAAAGTTTCACCTGAATTTACTACGAATGAAATATCATGCAAAATTTCATTTTTACCATCATATGAGAAACTAACGTGCTTGAATTCAATCTTGCCGCGACTGATAGTCAATCCTTCTTGAGCATTTTGCTTTGGCTCATATTGTTCATCATCTAAAATCGCAAAGATTCTCTTACCGGCTACGATACCATCTTGGAAGAAAGTCATCTGGTCCATCATAGTTGAAATTGGATTAAACAATTGTGATAAGTATTGTGAGAAAGCATATACCACACCAGCTGGCACAAATGTTGCCTGCAATGGAAAACCGAAATACATCAACGTTACAGCTAAAGCCAATGAATAAAGCAAACTAGTCAAAGGTGAAAGCAGCAATGAGTTAATACGGATCATGTTGAAACGCGTATTCATCAACCCACCATTTTCACCCTCAAATTGGTTGGTCATTCTCTTTTCTTGGTTAAACTGCTGAATAATCGAGACGCCCTCAATTGACTCATTCAAGTTAGCGTTAATTCTACTCAACCGTTCACGATAGTTACGATAAAGCCGCGAACTCTTTTGCGAATAGAGCCAAATAACAAAGAGCAAAATTGGCACAAACGCTAAAACAATCCAGCCCGCAATCACGTTCGTAGTAAACATTGCGACCAATGCTGTAACCACAGAAAAAGCACCAATTACTACAGTTGAAAGCACAGTCAAGAAGTTGCTAAGAGTCATCGTATCGTTAGTAACTCTTGAAACGATTGAACCGGCAGGAGTTTGGTCAAAATAGCGCATCCCTAACTTATGCAATTTTCGATAAAGCGCTCTTCTAATGCTTTCCAAGGTCTTTTCAGAACCCAAAGCAAAGAAATATTGGTAAGTAAACTGAATGACCGCTTTTAAAATGGAACCTACTGCATAAAGCAAACCCGCAAACAGAATAATTTGGACAGTTGCACTTTGTTTAAGCAAAAAGTTGTCTAAGAAATATTGCAATCCACGCGGAAGCAAAATATTGATAATGCTGACTAAGAAGGCACCAATCAAGGCAATGGTCATTTCAAACTTGAAGTGTTTAACAAAGCCCATCAAACGTTTAAAAATCGCTACCTGCTCTTTAAATGGGATTGCCTTAGACCACACTGATTCTTGCTTTTCTTCATTATTCATCTACATCTTCACCCACCTTTGCTTGCAATTCTTGTCTACGCCACATTTCCGCATACCAGCCATTTTCTTTGAGCAGATCTTGGTGATTGCCTCGTTCAATAATTTGACCGTCTTTTAAGACTAAGATCAAATCGGCATCCATGACCGATGTCAATCTATGTGCCGCAATCATCGTGGTCTTATCTTTTCTTTCATTTCTCAAAGAAGTTAGAATTTCGGTTTCAGTCTTTGCATCAACCGCTGATAAAGCATCATCCAAAATCAAAATTTGGCTATCTTTAAGCAAAGCACGGGCAATGGACATTCTTTGACGTTGACCACCAGAAAGTGAAAGTCCATTTTCACCGACTAAAGTCTCATAGCCATGTGGCATTTGTAAAACATCATCGTGCAAATCACTCTTCTTAGCAGCTACCGCAATCTCATTTTTGCCTGCATCTGCCTCTGAGAAAGCAATATTTCTACCAATACTCGTTGAAAAGAGGAAGTTGTTCTGGGGAACATAAGATATTTGGCTAAGTAAAACTTTAAGCGGAATTTTCTTGATATTGATGCCATTTAAGGTGATTTCACCGTCATATTGGTCGAATTCTCTCAATAGCAGCTGAATGATTGTCGTTTTACCAGCACCTACACGACCTACTAAACCTAAAGTTTGACCAGGTTTTAAGGTGAAATCGATGTCCTTTAACACTGGAATATCCTTTTCATCAGGATAAGCAAACGATTTAATATCAAAATGCAAATCACCTTGTAAGTCTTGAGCCTTAATACTTTGATCAGCGTGGGCATCAGTAATTAACGGTTTTTCATAAAGTAGCTTTTCTACACGGTCGTAGCTCGCACTACCTCTTTCCAAAATATTGAACAAATAACCAATCGCAAACATCGGCCAAACCATGTTGGCAATATAGGCAATGAAGGAAACGAGCTGACCAATCGATAGCACTTTATTTGTAACTAAAAGTCCACCATAAATAATGGTAATTACATAGGTTGCACCGATAATTGCCGTACCCAATGGATCAAATAAGGAGTCCCATACAAACACTTTTTTATTGATATTAATTGTGTCATCGACCATTTTGTCAAAGGCCTGAGTATCTTCTTTTCCTTGACCAAAGGTCTTCAGCACCTTGATGCCTGAAACGGATTCTTGGGTCTTATTATTCAAACGTGAAAAAGCCGCCTGTGACTTATCAAAAGCATCGTGTAAATGACCCCCAAGCTTCCAAGCGCCTAGTGCCAAAAATGGCAGTGGCAATAAGGCAACGATGGTTAGTCGCCAATCAACGAAAATGATCATGGCAATCATAGTTGATAATCCCATGACAAGAGAGTCGACTAAAGTTAAAACGCCATCACCGGCTACGTTTTGAATAGAAGTCACATCGTTAGTTGCATGGGCCATCAAGTCACCGGTTCGGTGGCGCTGATAAAATGTTCTGTCCATGATCATAAAGTGGTCGAACAGTTTAGAACGCATTTGTCGTTCTAGTTCTGCGGCCCCGCCCCAAATTTGCTTACGCCAAAAGTAGCGCAAAATATATAAAACGAAGGCGGCAGCTAACACAGCTAGAACCAACATCCCATATTGCCCCCATGAGATGTGACCTTGATCCAGCTGATCTGCCATCAGTCCTAATACTCTTGGCGGAATTAAGTTGGCTAAAGAGGTTAAAGCAAGAAAAGTAATTCCGATAATATAACGTTTCCTTTCTTGTTTAAAAAACCAACCCAGTTTTTTAAATATGTTCATTTACTCACTCCATTCTTTAAAAAGAACACCAAAAAAGACGAAGGAATAATCCTTCGCCTTAACACCACAAAATAATCTAATAATTACTTTTGTTGATGCTTCATCATGTTCATTACTTGATGAACCTTCTTGTTAGAAGGCTTTTGTCCCATTTGAGACATCATAGCAACGATCATATCTTCACTAATAGGAGGATTTTCCTTAAAATACTTCTTCATGTATGCTCTTGCACCATAGAAACCTGCAACGGCACCAACTAAAAGTGCAATAATAATCAAAAATATTGCTAAACCTAAATTCATATTATATCCTCCATCTAACTAACAATAATATCTTACATAATTTTTCACTTTTTTAAAAGGCTTAATTAATCTTTTCTAAGACCTTTTCTTCTTTGAGCACGTTTTGCTCTTTCTGAGGTTACTTCTTTACCGTTTTTATCGATAATTACCATATTTTCAACGTCTTGCTTAAATGCAGCTCTGAAGTTGGCAAGGAATTTTTTGTGAAGTTCTTTACGTTCTTGTTCCTCTTCGGGAGTTAAGCCTTCCTTTTCTTTCTTATGGTAAAGTTCATTAATTCGATCAGTTACCTTTTTTTCTTCTTCTTTACTCATTGCATCTTTATTCATTTTATATTCACCTCACATTAACAATCTTTAGTCTACCGTATTTTATACAATAAAAAAAGATGCTTTTTATAGAACATTTGTTTGAGATTATGCTATTTATTTGTTAAAATAATCATAAATACTATCTTTTTTACAATAACGGAGAAAAATTATGTCTAAGAAAAACAACGATACTAAACAACTAGAAATTTTACGCTATATTTATGATACTGTAGAACGCCGTGGTTTTCCACCGACAGTGCGAGAGATTTGTGCTGCGGTCAAACTTTCTTCTACATCTACTGTTCACGGTCATCTAGCCCGCTTAGAACGCAAAGGTCTTTTAATCAAGGATGCAACTAAGCCTCGTGCACTTGAAATTACCGATGAAGGTAAAAAGGAATTGGGCATTAAGCCAAAGAAAATCCCAGTTGTTGGTGTGGTCACTGCTGGTCAACCTATCTTAGCAGTTCAAGACATAGATGAATATTTTCCACTTCCACCTGATCTTGAAAACGATGCTGGTGAACTCTTCATGTTAAAAGTTCACGGTGAGAGTATGATTAATGCGGGAATTTTAAACGGTGATAGCGTCATTGTCAGAAAGCAAAATACCGCTAATAACGGCGAAATTGTCGTAGCCATGACTGATGAAAATGAAGCTACAGTTAAACGCTTTTATAAAGAGAACGATCACTACCGTTTACAACCAGAAAACGATACAATGGCACCAATTATCTTATCCAAAGTAAGTATTTTAGGTAAAGTAGTTGGCCTTTACAGAAATAATATCGATTAATATTTAAACCTAAGCAAAAAGCTTGGGTTTATTTTTTCGTCAAAATTTCAGTTAATTTATTTTCAAAAACTGGCAGCCATTTTTCTAAATAACCTGCACGGGTCGGATGAATTTCGTCTGCCATATAAAGAGCAGGTTGGTCTTTAAAATTCGGATCATTATATAAATCCAGAACTTTAATATTCCATTTTTTAGCTAATTGATGTGTTGCTTTTACCATCTGATTATACAAATTACTTTCAAAATAAGGATTTGTATAGATCAAAATTGGACAATGCCATGTAGTCAGAGCTTGACTAATAATATATTCCATCGCACCGATAATTGTTTTTACATCAAAATGGTCATTTTGACTAATTTCTCCCAACTTCTGGTTTGTACGCGCATCATTAGTAGAAAGTTGCAAAACCAACATATCAATTGGTGTTTTAAGATTTTCCTTAAAACGAGCAACATAAGAATCACCATGATAACTGGCATCTTGATCTACCAAAGTAGTGCCATTTTCTGCATCTTTAATAGCAGCAATGCCATCTTTTTTCCATAAGTAGTCTACAAAAGATTCCCCTAATGCACCAAAACCAAATGTGACAGAAGAACCTAAAAATAAGATCTTTTTATTTCTTAATGGGCTATCAATTGTTTTCACACTGTTAAGACTATATTTACGGTTGTTACCCGGTAGATAGGCTAGCTCTGCATAAGCTCTTTGGTGCAAGGGATGCTCATCCAAATCCATTCGCAACTCATTAAGAGCAATATCGGATAAATCATTATTTTGTCTAATAGGGATTAAAAAAGTTTCGTTACTCATTATTTTCTCTTTCTTTATCGATGTAAGGTTTTATTGCTTCCCAATCTTTTACAATATCATCACTTAATTTACGATTATAAAATACAGCCGCAGGATGATATTCTGGAATAACCGTATATTTCTTTTTCGAACAAACATATCCATCTTTAGCTTCATTAAGTTCAAGAATTGGTGTATTCTCAATAACCTTACCATGTTCAGCAGAAATCTTATGACCTGGGCCAAGCAGTCGCTCTAATCCGGTGTTACCTAAAGCAACAATGACTTGTGGATCTGCGTAATGCATTTCATAGTCTAAAAAAGGAGCATGTGCTAACACTTCTTTCTTAGTAGGTTTACGATTTGGTCTTTTAATTACTTCTTTATTTTCTCGTTTACTAAAAACTTTTTTCACACTAAAAGGGCGGCTACGAACAGCACTAGTAATATAAACTTGATCTCGTGATAAACCAATTTGCTTTAGTGATTTATCCAGTTCCTTTCCGGCGTCACCACTAAATGGAATATTATTAACGATTTCATTGCGTCCTGGCGCTTCGCCTACGATCATTAGCAAGGGATGTCTTGGGCCACTTCCTGAATTAATTCCTTCTAAACGCATGCCCTTTGATCTCTCTTTTACTTCTGCCAGTAATTCTTTAGGATAATTCAATCATCTCACCTGTTTCTATTTCTGATATATTAATTATAATATTAGTCAAAATTATTTTACATCTAAATTAAATATAGTATAATGTAATCAATTTAATATCAATTAAAAGCCGCCATTGTGGATAAATGGCGGCTTTCGCTTTAATTCCACACTCAATATCTCTGTTTGTGAAATTTACTTCACAATTCAGATTTATTATATTATCAATGCTATCACTGCATATTAAAGTGACTTTGTGATTTTAATTTGCAGTTTCACATGAGTTCCACGATATTATTATTCACAAACTACGAATATATTATTAAATAATTATCACTTATATATAAATTACTTTAAAAATATTTATCAAAACAAAAAAGCTAGTTCCGTTTGGAACTAGCTTTTCTATATCGACGTTATGATTAACGACGTGCTTCAGCAATTCTTGCTGACTTACCGTGACGTTCACGTAAGTAGTAAAGCTTAGCACGACGCACACGACCATGACGCTTAACTTCAACCTTAGCAACACGTGGGTCGTTAACTGGGAAGGTTCTTTCAACACCAACACCTGAAGCAATCTTACGAACAGTGTAAGTAGCACCGATGCCAGTACCCTTCTTCTTAATTACAACACCTTCGAACAACTGAATACGTTCGTGAGTACCTTCAACAACACGTACGTGAACAGTAACAGTATCACCTGCACGGAAAGCAGGAATATCGTCACGAATTTGTTCTTTAGTCAATTCTTGAATTAATGGATCCATAATATATTTTTCTCCTTCTTCGGCATTCATCCACGCACCAGCGTCAGCGGAACACCCATAACTTTAATTAGTGACATTTGCCACGATGAATAGTTTAACAAATCAAGCCAGCTTAATCAAGCTCTGACTTGATTTCTTCTAGCATTTTATTTTCTTCAATAGTCAACTGACGATCTTTTAACATATCAGGACGATGAAGATAAGTTGCTTTAAGCGCTTCTTTGTGTCGCCACTCAGCTATTTTTTGGTGATTGCCACTAGTTAATACTTCAGGCACTTTTTGACCTTCAAAATCAGCTGGGCGAGTATATTGCGGATATTCTAATAAGCCATGTGAAAAGCTTTCTTCTACTGGACTAGCAGCGTTACCTAAAATACCAGGCAAAAGTCGAACAGTAGCATCAATCATACTCATAGTTGGTAATTCCCCACCAGTTAGCACATAATCTCCAATTGAAACAGTTTCATCGGCTAAGTCATAGACTCTTTGATCAAAGCCTTCATAGTGACCACAAATAAAAGTTAATTCATCTTCTTTTGCCCAGTCTTGTGCCATTTGTTCATTAAAAGTTTTTCCTTGTGGAGCGGTAATAATAACTTTACCAGTAGAAGATAAAGAATTAAGTGCTTTTTTAATTGGCATGATTTGGAGTACCATACCAGCGCCGCCGCCATAAGGAGTATCATCTACGTGGTGATGTACATCTGTTGTGAAATCACGGAAATTAACTAAATTGAGATCCCACTTACCATCTTCTAAACCACGTCCTAACATCGATACTTTCAAAGGTGTAAACATGTCGGGAAAAAGCGTCAATACATTAATCTTCATCTCGTAACCCCTCCATTAATTCTACATAAACTTTTTTGGCAGCTACATCAACTTTTTTAACAACATCGGCAATGTTTGGAATCCAATATTCCTTGCCACTATCTTCACGTACAAGCCAAATATCATTTGCACCTGGAGATTGGATATCAACGATTTTACCGATATTTTTACCAGTTTCTTCATCAATCACATCGCAATCAAAGATGTCTTTATAATAATAAACACCGTCAGGTAATTCGCCACGATCTTCTTCGCTTACTACCAGGATTTGGCCTCGTAATTTTTCTGCTTGATCAATATCTGTAATTTCTTTAAATTGAATTAACCAAAATTGTTTAAATGGACGGCTTTTTTCAATAGTCAATACACGTTTAGTATCGCTTCTAAGTGATAAATGCATCCCTTCAGCAAAACGCTCTTCTGGGAAGTCCGTAATCACGTTAACTTTGACTTCACCATTCAATCCATGAGTTGTTAAAATTCGTGCAACGTCAAAATATTCCATGCATGCTCCTTTTTAAGTAATAAAAAAAGCTTGAAGCACTTGGCATCAAGCTTTTAAATAATCGCAAAATTACTTGTTGTATTTTGCATCGTGCAACTTAGCCATCAAGCCAGCACCTGAAAGAAGTGATCTAACAGTGTCTGAAGGTTGTGCACCCTTTTGTAACCAATCAAAGATCTTGTCTTCATCAAGCTTCAATTCCTTTGGTTGTGAAACTGGGTTGTAGTAACCAACTTGTTCGATGAAACGACCATCACGTGGCATACGTGAGTCTGCAACAACGATTCTGTAGAATGGCTTTCTCTTGGCACCAGCACGGTGCATACGAATTTTAACTGACATAAATTAATTTCCTCCTAAAACTTAACGATTAATAATATACCACCAAAACAAATGGGTGTAAAGTGTTTTTCCTTAACACCTTTATTTTTTTAAGAATGGAATCTCTTAATCTTACGCATACGCTTCTTTTTGTTCTTCTTAAAGTTCTTATTTAAACGACGCATAGCCATCTTGGCCATTGGTGAATCCATCCCTGGCAAGTTGCTTAATCCCTTCATATTGCCCTTAGTCATCTTGCTCATCATTTCCCGCATTTGTTTAAATTGTTTAATCATACGGTTAACTTCGACAACGGGGCGACCAGAACCGGCAGCAATTCTTCTTCTGCGACTTGGATTCAACAAATCTGGATCCTCACGTTCTGCTTCAGTCATTGAATAAACAATGGCAATTGTATGATCAATTTGCTTTTGATCAACATTTAAGTTCTTCAACTGTGGATTATTTGCCATCCCAGGAATCATCTTCATAATTTGATCAAGCGGACCCATTTTTTGCACTTGCTTCATTTGATCAACAAAGTCATTGAAGTCAAAAGTGTTTTCTCGCATCTTTTCAGCGACTTTTTCAGCTTCCTTGGCATCGTAATCTTGTTGTGCCTTCTCAATTAAGGAAAGCATATCACCCATCCCAAGAATTCTGGAAGCCATTCGATCTGGGTGGAAGACATCCAAATCACTTAGTTTTTCACCTTGACCAGTAAATAGAATTGGCTTACCAGTAACTGCACGAATTGAAAGTGCAGCACCACCACGAGTATCACCGTCTAACTTAGTTAAAATTACTCCGGTAACATCAAGTCGCTCATCAAAGCCTTTAGCAACGTCTGTAGCTGCTTGACCAGTCATGGCATCAACTACTAAAAGGATGTTATCTGGCTGTGCAACTTTCTTAACACGTTCCAATTCTTCCATTAATGGTTCGTCTATTTCTAAACGACCAGCAGTATCGATTAAAACATAATCATTCTTGTTTTTATCAGCTTCAGCTAAACCATCCTGTACAATCTTAGCAACATCTTTTTCACCATCTTCGCTAAAGACAGGCACCTTTAATTGATCACCAATTTGCTTTAATTGGTCAACAGCGGCAGGACGATAAATATCTCCAGCAATCAAAAGTGGACGAGCCTTTTGCGTCTTTTGTAAATGATATGCTAATTTACCAACAGTGGTAGTCTTACCAGTACCTTGCAAACCAACCATCATAATAATAGTTGGAATATGCTTAGACTTGTTTAAAGGAACTGCTTCTTCACCCATCATCTTCGTTAATTGTTCATTAACGATTTTAATTACTTGTTGGCCCGGGTTTAAACTTTCTTGAACTTCTTTGCCAAGGGCCTCTTTTTTAATAGTCTTGATAAAGTCCTTAACAACCTTGAAGTTAACATCGGCTTCTAACAATGCAAGTCGAATTTCACGACTAGCCTTATTAATATCCTCTTCTGAAACTTTACCTTTACCAGTTAAATTTTTTAATGCTTTTTGAATTCTTTCACTTAAATTTTCAAAAGCCATGGGTTTACTCTCCCCTCAATTGATTTAATAAATTGGTTATTTCTTTTTTAGCAGTTTGACTATCATTATTATCTATCGACAAAAGTGCATCTGCTAGCACATCTTCAATATGATTATTATCACGCCGCATATGTAATTTGGCTTCATAATTTTTCAAAATTTTAGTGGAGCGTTTTAAATTATCATAAATAGCTTGCCGAGATACATTATGATTAACCGCAATCTCTCCTAATGATAGATCATTATAATAATAATCTTCAAAATAAGATTGCTGTCCTTTAGTTAATAAAGAACCATAATAGGCATATAGGTCGCCTAATTCTTCATTTTTAGTTAATTCATCCATTAATTTTCACCAGTCTTTAGTATATCAAAAAAATGATACTACCAAAAATGTTAATTATCATTTAAATCATGAAGACAAAATCTATCTTTTTTCTCATTAAAAATACGAAATTTGAACTACTTACGGTTGATTTTTTAACGTATTTTTAATTATAATTAAGTAATCTTATTTTTAACATAAAGGGGAATTGTATTGTGAATCTTTGGCAACGAATGAACAAAAAAGAAGATCCACGTGTTTATGAAAATAAAGATGGACACCTGGTTCGATCATTAAAGGTTAAAGATTTCTTAGCCTTAGGGGTTGGGACGATCGTCTCAGCTTCAATCTTTACCTTGCCCGGTGAAGTTGCTGCATTACATACTGGACCAGCGGTTGCAATTTCATTTATTTTAGCTGCAATTGCTGCCGGTTTAGTAGCATTTGCTTATGCCGAAATGGCCGCTGCCATGCCATTTGCAGGATCCGCTTATTCATGGATCAATGTGGTATTCGGCGAATTTTGGGGATGGGTAGCCGGATGGGCTCTTTTAGCTGAATACTTTATTGCTTTAGCATTCGTAGGATCTGGACTTTCTGCTAACTTCAGGGCATTAATTGCACCTATAGGATTAAAATTACCTGCTTCTTTGTCCAACGCTTTTGGTACTAATGGTGGAATTATTGATGCAATTTCACTTGTTTCTATTTTATTAGTTGCTCTTTTAATTGGGCATGGGGTCTCAAGAGCCGCTCGAGTAGAAAATGGATTAGTTTTACTTAAAGTTTTAGCCATCTTGATCTTTATCGTAGTTGGATTAACAGCCATTAAAAGCGCTAACTTTACACCATTTATTCCTAAATATCGTCCTACTGCTCACGGACCATTTGGTGGCTGGCAAGGAATTTATGCTGGTGTATCAATGATTTTCTTATCCTACATCGGTTTTGATTCAATTGCTGCTAATTCGGCAGAAGCTATTAATCCGCAAAAGACAATGCCTCGTGGAATTTTAGGCTCATTAGCAATTGCCGTTACACTTTTTGTAGGTGTTAGTTTGGTATTGATCGGTATGATGCCTTACAAGATGTATGCTAACTCTGCAGAACCTGTTGGTTTGGCTTTACGTTATGCTGGGCACCCAATAGTTGCTGTCGTCGTTCAAACTATTGCTGTTTTAGGTATGTTTACCGCCTTGATCGGTATGGGAATGGCTGGATCTAGATTAATTTACTCATTTGGTCGTGATGGTATGTTACCTAAATGGTTGGGCAAATTAAATTCTGACCGTCGTCCTAACAATGCACTTTGGACTTTGACTATCGGTAGTATTTTGCTTGGTGCTTTCTTCCCATTCTCTATGCTGTCTCAATTAGTTTCAGCTGGTACTTTAATCGCATTCATGTTTGTATCACTTGGTATCTATAAATTACGTCCACGTGAAGGTAAAGATATTGATGATCCATCATTCAAGATGCCATTTTATCCAGTATTGCCTGCTCTAGGCTTCTTAGCTGCATTAATCGTTTTCTTAGGTTTAGATTATCAAGCTAAGCTCTACGCTGGTATTTGGTTTATCTTCGGTTTAATTATTTATTTCTGCTATGGTATTCACCATTCAGTCCTAGATAAGAAAAAATAATTTTTAATAAAAAAGATCAACTGTTGTAAATTGCAGCAGTTGATCTTTTTTTGCCTAATTTTCTTCTTTTTCCAGCATTTTCTTTAAAACATTAACTAAACCTATAGTCTCATCTTTGCTAAGCATCTGAGTAATGGTTTGATCAGTCTCTCTGCGGTGCTTCTCTACTTTCTTGCAAACTTCCTTACCATCTTCAGTAGAAATCACGGTGGCATTATCATCAGTAACTAAATCTTTAGCAACTAAACTTTTTACTAATTCTTCAACTTTATCCTTAGTTACATGAAGCTCCTTGGTTAATTTGTCATATGTCTTGCCATGCTTATGGTGTTCCAATTCAATCAAAATTTCTAATTCATTTGCACTGATATTAAAACTCTTTAAATCAGCATCCATTTGCTTTTCTACTTCATTGCTAATTCTAGTAAAAAATGATCCAATAGTACTTTCTGTCATCATTTCAGATTCTTTCAATTCATTAACTCAATTATACTAGCCGAAGAAAAAACAGCTCAACAATGTTGAACTGTTTTTTGAATTTTAAATTAAAGGTTCTCATCCATGTTGAAGGTTAACTTAGACATGTTAATTGAATCAATCATCATTTGGCCCCAAAGCTTTTCAGTTTCTTCACGAGTATGAGCAACTGTCTTTTGGTTTTCCTTAGTCAAGTAATCAGTTAATTCTTCACCTGATTTGCCATCAGCACCCTTAATAATTTCTTCAACACGATCTCTGAAGTAACGGTTAAGTTCAGTTAAGTATGTAGTGTCAAGTTGAACAAATTGTGGGTAATGACTTTCAACAAGTGCAGCAAATGACTTGTAGTACCACCATGCATCATTCATGTTGTAATCCATTGAAGTATTGTTATATGAAGGATCAGTATCATTCATATTAGCAAAGAATGGAACAAATGGAGTAAAGGTTGGACCACCAATACATAGCCACATAATAGCTGCACGATCTTCTGGCACATCACTTCTAATTTGCAAAATGTGGGCATTTTGGGTACGGTTCAAACCAATTGGACGATAGCGGTGCTTTTCTTCTTCAGTACCTTTGCCAAATGGATCATATGGAGTGTCTTGGTAGTGTGAACCCAAAGCAAATTGAATATCTTCTTTAGTGATCTTTTTAGCAGCCTTACGAATGAATGGAATATCACCATCTTGTGGATCTTGTTCAATCTCTGGGTTAAACAACTTTTGAATGTACCATTGACGATTAGTGTTGTAGTGACGGTCTTGTTCAGTGTAAGTACCAAAAATGTGGCGGAAGTTCCAGCCCTCATGATCAGGATTCAAATGATGTTCTTCAACAAATTCTTGAATTCCTTCACTCCACATGAAGTAATCAGGATTATCAAAATCAACTTGTTCAATTGCCACACGGTTACCAGTAGCTGCATAACAATCATCTGGGATACGTTCTGCAACCCAATGGTGACCAGTAACAATTTCCATGTACCAAATTTCGTCTTTATCACTGAAAAGAACTGAATTACCAGCTGGTGAACCATACTTAGCAATCAACTTACCTAAGTATCTAACACCGTCTCTAGCGGAATGAATATATGGCAAAACTGAAGTTTGCATACAGTCTTCATCCAAACCATCTTTAACAAGTGGATCAAATGCTAAAGTACGTTCATTACCATATGTTGATTCAGTACATGACATAGCAACGTTTTCTTCGTTAATACCACTTTCGTCGTAATAACCGCGATGCTTGTAATCAACGTTTGGAACAGCTGGAACACGTTGAGCGTCTTCTGGTAAATCCATTTCAAACTTGTTAAGCCATGACTTAATGTGTTTCTTTTCACCATGACGAGCCGGTTCGATAATAAACTTTTGTGGGGTGATTGGACGGAATGTATCATCATTACGAGCAATCATAGTAGTACCATCGATTGAGGCTTTTTTACCTACCAAGATAGTAGTACATGCACTATATTCTTTCATAAAATTCTCCTTATAAAACTATATACACTTAAACTTTATCACTAGACTAAGCCATGGAAAAGACCAATTGCATAATTTGCGGCATCAAAATCAGCCAAATCTTCAGCTTTTTCACCAAGTCCAACCAATTTAACCGGTAAGTTCATCTCATTACGGATAGCCAAGACTACCCCACCTTTAGATGAACCATCAAGCTTAGTTAAAACCAGACCCGTTAATTTGGTTGTCTTATCAAAATCTTTAGCTTGGAGCAAGGCATTTTGTCCGGTTGAACCGTCAAGAACCAATAAGGTTTCAGTTGGTTGGTCAGGCAGAAGCTTTTTAATAGTTCTTTGAATCTTTTCTAGCTCAGCCATGAGGTTCTTTTTGTTTTGCAAACGGCCAGCAGTATCAACTAACAAGTAATCAGCTTTTTCATTAATTGCACGTTCAGTTGCATCATAAACAACAGAAGCAGGATCAGCTTTTTCTTTTCCAGTTACTACAGGAACATCAACGCGTTTGCCCCACTCAACTAATTGTTCTACGGCACCGGCTCTGAAGGTATCAGCCGCAGCCATGATAACTGACTTACCTTCATCTTTAAAGCGTTTTGCAAGCTTACCAATAGTAGTAGTTTTACCTGCACCATTGACGCCGACAAAGAGATAAACATTAGGCTTATCTTCGGGGTGATAAATTAACTTTTCATCTTCACTGTTGCCACCCTTGTCATACAAGTCAACCAATTTTTCAACAATAACCTTTTTCAGATCATCACGAGATTTGGCATTTTGCAATTTGGCTTCTTCACGAAGTTCATCGGTTAATTGTTCTGCTGTCTCATAACCTACATCAGATTCAATCAATAAATCTTCCAAATCATCAAAGAAGTCCTCATCAACAGTTCTAAATTTAGCAAAGAATGCATTAAGTCGAGCACCAAAACCTTTATTGGTTTTTTCCAAACCTTTTTCATAAAGTTCTTCTTGTGAGGAATCTTCATCTTCTTCTAGTTCTTCAGGTTCTTCCTCGTCTGTTTCGGTTTCCGACTCTTCAGTAGTTTCAGATTCTTGAGGTTCTGTTTCCTGTTCCTCTTCAATTTCAGCGGTTTCTTCAGATTCAGGCTCTTCTTCATCCTCTGCTACTTCTCCTGAAGCTTCAGACTCGTTATCCTCTTCAATGGGTTCTGTTTCTTCTTGCTTGTCAGATTCAGCAGATTCTTCAGATTGTTCCTCTTGAGCAACTGCTTCACTATCGTCCTGTTTTTGCTCTACTTCTTCTTGTTTTTCCTGCTCTTCTTTTTTCTCTTCTTCGTCATCTTTTTTACCAAAGAGAGACTTTTTAATTCGATCAAATAATCCCAATTATTTCACCCCGTTTTTCTTTTTCATTTCTTTTAATGATACTGACAATACTTGAGATATACCAGATTCTTGCATTACCACACCATACAATTGATCAGCTTGCTTCATTGTTCCTCGTCTATGAGTAATCACAATAAACTGTGTCTTTAAATTATATTTAAGTAAAAATTGAGCAAAACGTGTGACATTTGCATCATCAAGCGCTGCTTCAACCTCATCAAGTAAACAAAATGGTACTGGATTTACCTGCAACATTGCAAATAATAATGTTATCGCAGTTAATGCCCGTTCACCACCAGAGAGCAAACTTAAACGCTGTAACTTCTTGCCAGGTGGCTGAGCGATAATCTCAATTCCTGTTTCTAATAAATTATTTGGTTCAGTTAATTCAAGCTTAGCCTTTCCACCGCCAAAGACAAGTGGGAAAATCCGCTTAAAGCTTTCAGCCACTGCCTCAAATGTTGCTTTAAATCGACTCTTAACCTCTTCATCTAATTCATTCATTGATTTTTCAAGGTCATCACGAGCTTTAAGCAAGTCATTTTGTTGACCATTCAAGAAGTCATAACGCTTTTTAACATCTTCATATTCTTGAATAGAATCCAAATTAACTGGGCCAATGTCTTCAAGTGACATTCGATGCAGTTTAACACTTTTAGCTAATTTTTCTCGAGTTTCTTGATCATTTTGACCTTCAGCTTGAGCAATAGCGGCTTCAAATGTTAATGCATAATCATCACGCAAAGTTTCTAAGCGTTGATCAATCAAACTATTAAACTTTGCAATTTTAACAGAATAATCTTCCTGTTCTATTGCCGCATCCTTACGCAAATCATAGTTTCGGCTAGCAACTTGATCTAACTGATTAATTTGCGCATCAAATTGTCCGAGTTGTGAACTAAGCTCATTTAATTTATTTTGCAGTTGTTCGTTCTTTTGTTTAATTTTTTCCTTCTGCTTCTTTAAATCGGTGTTCTTCTTAACAGAAAGTTCTCCATTTTGATTAAGATCTGTTAATTTCTCCTTTAAATCAGCAGCCTGCTTTTCATTATTATCAATTTGATTGCGTTTATCTTTTTCTTGAACAGCTAGATTTTCTAATTTATTTGCAAAAACTGCGATTTGTGGATCAAGCTTGGATAATTCACTTTGCACACGTTGACTTAAATTATTAAAGTTCTTAATACGTAATTGCAATTCATTCATTTGGCTCTTTTTCTCTTCACCTTGCTTAGATAAAAGAGCCTGCTTATCATTTGCTTCTGCAATCCGCTTTTGCAATTCAACTATATGATCATTCCGCTGCTTCACACGTGATTCATATAAAGTATTAGCATCTTGAAGTCGCTTAACCTCTTTTTCTTGATTTTGGAAAGAAATAGCTGCTTCATTAATCGTTTGATTAATTTCTTGCAAAGAATCATGCAATTTTTGCAACTTATTTTCTACTTTAACGCTTTGATCAACCAAATCTTTTAATTGTGCTTGGTCTTCCTTAAATGATCTAGTTAAACTACTGATTTGCTTTTCTAACTGATTAATTTCAGTTGCCGTCTGCAATGGTGAATTATTGCGCAGGTTCTTTTGTCCACCAGTCATAGAACCGCCCGGTGAAACAACATCCCCATCTAAAGTAACTATTCGATAACGACCAATTCGTTGAGAAATTGCCATTGCGTTTTCGATTGTATCGACAATCACAACACTGCCTAACAAGTAATTAATTGCGGCAGTAATATTATGATCCGTTTTGCTTTCTACTAGTTCACTGGCAATTCCCTTGAATCCATTAAAGGACTTCAAGGTAGTTACTGTAGATTGTGGAATGGTATATTGGCGTAACCCATCTAATGGCAAAAATGTGGCACGACCAGCTCTACTGCGTTTTAACTGATTAATTGCATTTTTAGCACTATTACGGCTATCTGTAATCAAATCTTGAACGCCGCCACCAAGAGCTGTAGTCATCGCTGCTTCAAGTTCAGCTGGGAAAGTAAGCAACTCACCTACGGCACCAATTACGCCAGGAAAATCATTTAAATGATTCAAGACGTTACGGACACCGTAGTAATAACCTTCATGACGTTTTTGAATATTAATTAAAGCTTCATGACGGGCTTCGATCTTTTCCAGTTTATTCCGCTCATCATTAACTGTTTGCTGCAGACGCCTAATTTGATCATTCAAGTCATTACTTTGATCACTGGCTTCAGCAAAAGCCGCATTTTTGTCTTTACGTTTAGCAGTTAGATCTTTACCTTCGGCTCGTAATTTTTCCAGTTCTGCTTTAGCTTCAGATAGTTGTTTACCCACATCATTGCTTTGATAAGTGGTGTCAGCCTTACTACGTTTTAGCTCAGTATTCAAGTTAATTACTTGATTGTTAACCGCAGCTTGATCTTGCAATAATTGAATGTAGTCGTTACGACAATCCTCCAGTTTCTTATTGAGTTCCTCTGGATTTTCACTCAATTCACCTGTAAGCTTATCCCGCTTTTCTTGTAAAACCGCTTGTTGCTTCTTAAGGCTAGCTTGATCTTTTTGTAAACTTTCCAAATGAGCGTTCAGTTGTACCAGGCTCTTCTTCAGCGTTTCAACTTGATTTTTATATTCGATCTTAGTAGCATCATCAAATTGACGTGATTGTTCAGCCATTTGCAAGTTAGCATTCAAATCTGATAATTGCTGACTTAATTTTAATAATTCATTTTGAACTTTTTCTCGTTCATCCCGAATTTTTTGGTACTCTGCTCTTTTTTCTGAGACCGCATTTTGAGATTCTTTAACTTCAGCATCTAATTTTGATAATAAAATCTTATTCTTATCAGCTGATTTTTGAATAGTTTCTTTTTGCTTATTAATATCTTCGATTTCAAATGCTAATAAACTCTTTAGTTCTTTATCTAAACCAGCCTTTTGAAACTTATATTCTTTGGCTAGCGAACTTTGTTCATGCAGCGGCTCTAAGCGGCCCTCAAGTTCTTTTACTAAATCATTAATTCGAATCAAATTATCTTGAGTCTTCTTAAGTTGCCCTTGAGCTGCTTCTTTTTGCTGTTTAAAGTGAAGCACACCCGCAGCTTCTTCAAAAATTACGCGGCGCTGTTCCGGACGTGAATTTAAGATTTGATCAACTCGTCCCTGAGAAATAATGGCTAAGCTATTTTGCGATATACCAGAATCAAGAAAAAGCGTCCGTACATCACGCATGCGGACTTGCTGTCCATTAATCAAAAACTCACTATCGCCAGAACGTAAAATATTTCTAGTAATTGAAACTTCGTCCGTATCAAATGCTAATTCACGTTTGCGATTATCAAAAATTAAGGTAACTTCAGCTTTATTTAATGGCTTACGATATTGACTACCAGCAAAAATGACGTCCTTCATGTTTGTTCCACGAAGAGACTTAGCGCTGGATTCACCCATTACCCAACGAATAGCTTCTGTAATATTACTTTTACCACTACCATTAGGACCAACAATACCAGTTATTCCATCATTAAAATGAATAGTTGTTCTGTCAGCAAATGATTTAAAACCATCGAGCACTAATTCTGTTAATGGCACCTTTTTAAATCCCCTTACTCTAATTTTTGTAAAGCTGCTTTAGCGGCTTGTTGTTCTGCAGCTTTCTTGTTATGACCTTCACCTTGTGCTTGAACTTGATCATTAATCTTTAATTCAACTACAAAATGTGATGGCAATTGTGATTCACTAAGTACCGAATATTCAATATTTACTGGACCATTTTGTTGTAATAACTCCTGCAAATCGGTCTTATAATCACGTGAATCATCAAATTCGCCTTTATCAATCAATGGATAAACAGTTAAATGCAAAAAATGTTCAACTGCTGGCATCCCTTGGTCAAGGAATAAAGCGCCATTGAATGCTTCAAAAACGTCTTCCAACAATGTTTTACGATTACGAGCACCAGCTTTTTCCTCACCATTACCTAAATGAATTTCATTTTGAAAACCACATTCAATCGCAAATTCAGAGAATCCTTCAGTTCTAACAATATTAGATCTTAACCGTGTTAATTCTCCTTCATTTAATTTAGGATAATGACGGTATAAATAATCAGAAACAGCCAATTCAAGAACGGCATCACCTAAAAATTCCAACTTTTCATAATCACGAATTCCATCGTTAGGATGCTCATTTGAATATGAAGAATGCGTAAATGCTTCTTCTAATAGCTTTTCATTATTAAATTCAATATTATATTCATCTTTTAATTTTTTTAGAAATTTTGTACTTACCATAAAATTGCCCCTTTTATACCTTTAAATTATACCAGTTTTAGTGCTATATTTTGAATGCAAAAAAGTCACTTCTAGAATTAGAAGTGACTTTTCGTTTTTAAGCTTAATTTTACTTAGTATAAGCAACATTGTACCAGTTAGGGAAACCATTACCCATTGAGTCAGATGGCTTAAGTGAGTAACCTGAGAGTTTCTTGTTAACTACAGTAATTTCATAACTATTAGATACTGGAAGAACGTATGCTTCGTCGTCCATGTACTTTTGCCATTCGTGGAACTTATCTACACGGTACTTGTGATTAAATGCCTTTTGTGAGTCCATTTCATCAAGAAGTTGAGTATTCTTCTTAGTTACGAAACGAGAATAGTTCATTGGTGACTTTTCACCGTAAAGGTCGTTTGGTGATGGTTCACTTGAAAGTGACCAGGCACCGATAAACATATCTACTGATGGATCATCATGTTGAACCTTATCGTAGAATGAGTTGAATTCAATTAAACGACCACCGGTCAACTTAACATTCAAGCCCATCTTCTTCCATTGTTGAATGTAATTTTGAACGATTGGTTCTTGGTTTGAAGTACCAGTCATAGCTGCAAGACGGATAGTTAAAGGCTTACCATTTGGTTGTACACGATACTTGCCCTTCTTCTTAAAGCCTGCCTTGTCCAAAATTTCGTTACCCTTCTTAAGGTTGTAAGTGTAGCCCTTTACATCCTTATCGAAGTAATCACCAAATTGTTTAGGAATTAAAGTCGGAATTCTAAAGCTTAAGCCGTATGAGTAACGCTTAGCAACTTGGTTTACATTCATACCGTAACCAATTGCTTGACGAAGAGCCTTATTGTTCATCTTAGCATGTGGATTCATGACATTTCTACCATTTTCCCACTTACCTACCTTAAAGCCGAGGTAACTATATGAAAGTGGAACTTGAGCAACAAAGTTTACGCCCTTAGTATTCTTGACATTTGGCCATTGTGAGTTAATAACCTTAATAACATCAAATTTGTTTGACTTAATACTTTGAGCAACTGAGTTAGGATTAATTACACTAGCAGTAATCTTAGTAAGCTTTGGCTTGCCCTTGTAGTAATATTCGTTAGGAACCCAAGTGGTTGATTGACCACGAACAAGTTTTTGTAACTTGTATGGACCAAAGAACAACGGTCTCTTACGAATCTTATCACTAGACATTAAGTCTTTGAATTTAACATCTTTTAAGTAGTGGTATGGTGCAGCTGCTTCCCAAATATAACCATTACCACTAGTGTTCATACCTGGTCTCATAGTCTTAAAGTGAAGAACAACCTTACGACCATTTTCACCATCTGGCATTTCAAGACCTGAAATAGAATCTGCTTTGCCTTCGTGGTATTCTTCCAAACCAACTAAGTCAGCTAAACTTGAAGTGTAACGTTGAGATTTTGATTCTTTGTTAGCAATGATTTCGTAAGCATATTCATAGTCTTTAGCGGTTACTTGCTTACCATCTGACCACTTAACACCCTTCTTAATCTCAATGGTTGCAGTCTTAGCCTTTTGATCAATCTTAATAGTAGCTGCACCCTTATTGTTGAACACATAGTGATCATCGGTACCAAAAAGACTCTCAGCACCATATTGCATAACTTCACTATCAGTATTAGAAGTTGAAAGTTCATCATTAAAAATTCCAGTAAATGGTGTATCAGTTTCAACCGCAACCTTTACTGTACCACCATTTTTAGTGGCTTTAGTTGGAACAGCTTGGCTAAATTTAGCGGCGTTAGAAGCTTCATTGGCATTAGAGCCAGATTTACCACAAGCTGCTAATGTAAGTGCTGCACCTGATAGCAACGTAATACCAGCAAAAAGTTTTGCCTTTTTCATTAGTAAAAATCCTCCATAACTCGAGGCAAGTTGACTTTCTCATCTTAGCACTATTACAAAAAAGTTACAACGGCATTAAAAAACAGGCACCTCATTTTGAGATACCTGTTTTCTTGTGTTAGTTATTAGATTTTATAATATGAAAGTTTATGTAAAGGATTATTTATTGTTTAGAATTTTGGAGATTTTTACTAGTGTGCCTAATTACTTAGCGTAACCTACTTGGTACCATAATTGGTGCCCGTTGTTGTTTTGTGATGGCTTAGTTGAGTAACCGGTGATCTTGTTGTTTACAGCATTGATACTGTATGAGTTGCTGGTTGGGATTACAAAGGCTTCATCGTACATGTACTTTTGCCATTGGTGGAAGACCTTTACGCGGTACTTAGTGTCAAATGACTTCTCTGAGTCCATTTCAGCAAGTAACTTGTTGTTTTCTGGAGTTACGAAACGTTCGTAGTTCATTGGTGAAGTTTCACCGTACATGCTTCCTTGTGATGGTTCAGAAGCTAAGCTCCAACCTGCTTGGAAGAAGTCGATATCCTTAGAATCGTGTTGAACCTTGTCGTAGAATGAGTTGAATTCCATCAAACGACCACCAGTAAGCTTAACGTTCAAACCGATCTTGTGCCATTGTTGTAAGTAGTTTTGAGTAATAGCTTCAGCGTTTGGTGAACCTGACATAGTAGCAAAGTGAAGTACTAATGGCTTACCGTTAGGTTGTACACGCCACTTACCCTTCTTCTTGTAGCCAGCCTTGTCCAATAATTGGTTAGCCTTCTTCAAGTTGTAGTTGTAGCCCTTGATGCTGCTGTCGTGGTATGCACCGAAGCCTGAAGGAATTAAAGTATTAACTCTGAAGCTCAAGCCTTGGGTGTAACGCTTGTTAACGGCATCAATGTTCATTGCGTAACCAATAGCTTGACGCAATGACTTGTTGGCAACCTTGGAGTTCTTATCCATGACATTCTTGCCAGTCTTAGCGTCCCATTTACCCATCTTAAAACCAACGTAGCTGTATGCCAATGGAACTTGAGCAACCCAGTTAACACCCTTGGTGTTCTTAACTTGATCCCATTGTGAGTTAATTACGCCAGTGATATCGAACTTGTGACTCTTAATAGCTTGTGAAGCTGAGTTAGGGTTAACTACTTGGATTACAACCTTGTTTAACTTTGGTTTACCTCTCCAGTAGTACTTGTTTGGTACCCAAGTTACTGATTGACCACGAACAAGCTTATCAAGCTTAAATGGACCAAAGTATAATGGCTTCTTTCTGATTTGGTCACATGATTGAAGCTTGTTAAATGGAATATTCTTTAAGTAGTGGTATGGTGCAGCTGATTCCCAGAAGTAGCCGTTACCTGAGAAGTACATACCTGGTCTCATTTGTTTGTAGTGAATTACAATTGTACGGCCATTTTCACCATCTGGCATTTCAATACCGGAAATAGTCTTAGCCTTGCCTTCGTGGTATTCTTTCATACCTTGAATTGATTCAAGAGTTGAATCGTAACGTTGTGCTTGAGTCTTCTTGTTTGCCAAGATTTCGTATGGATATTCAAGGTCTTTAGCATTTACTTGCTTACCGTCTGACCACTTAACACCCTTCTTAACAGTGATGGTTACTGTCTTGGCCTTACGGTCAAGTTTCATAGTTGCGGCACCTTTATTGTTAATTCTGTAATAATCATCAGTATCGAATAATGATTCTTCACCAGGTGCAGCTACACTTGAGTCAAGTGCGGAGGTTGATAATTCATCTGAAAAGATTCCAGTAAATGGAGTATCAGTTTCCAATGCTACAGAAACGGTACCACCTTGCTTGGTAGCTTTCTTAGGAGTTGAATCTGGAAACTTCTTAGCATCCTTTGCTCCTTGGTTATTACTGCTACCGCTTTGACCACAAGCAGCCAATGCTAATGCGGCTGCGGAAACTACTCCTACAGAACCTAAAATCTTTGCTAATTTCATATAATTATTCCTCCATCTAGGACATCTTTTATGTTTTTTATTAATAATCTTTGAATCAAGTTGATGATTAAATAATACCACGATATATTAGTTTTTCAATAGTTTTATGAAATTAATTTTAATTTTTATTTTATTAGAATTGCATAACTTTATTATTATGCAGACACAAAAACAGCTCTATCAAGCGATAGAGCTGTTTTAATATATTTATTAGATTATTAATTTTCACGTTGTCTTGCGTCACCTGCACGTTGTAAGGCACGACCAACGTAGTTAATACTTAAGGAAATTACCAAAAGTAAGATAGTGGCTGGAAGCCATAACCATGGACGGTTAATAACGTTAACTGGGTCATCAGCAAATCCAATCAAAGTACCAAGTGATGGTGTAGTGGTTGGCAAACCGTAGCCTAAGAAGGACAAACTAGTTTCAATACCGATGTTACCAGCAATAGTCAAAACAACGTCGATGATAATCATTGAAGTGATGTTAGGCAAAACTTCACGGAACATAATTTGGAAGTTAGATGAACCTGAAGTCTTTGATGCCAAAACATAGTCACGGTCACGCTGTGAAAGGATGAATGAACGGTAGTAACGTGCCGTCGTCGTCCATCCAAACATGGCAATCAAGAATACCAAAGTCACAGCGTTGTAGTTAGGAATAACTGTAGTCAAAACAATGATAATTGGCATTTGTGGCAAAATTTGAATGAAGTCAACTATTCTCATGATGATGACATCAACAACACCACCGTAGTAACCAGAAACTAATCCGACTACCAAACCAACAATTTCAGTAATTACAGTAACTGAGATACCGATCATGATTGAGTTACGTCCACCCATGATGAGCAGTTTCAAAATATCACGACCACCATCGTCAGTACCTAGAAGGTGACCCCCTTGGCCCCAACCGTAGTATGCGTCAACGATGTTCATTTCAGTAATTTGTGCTCTGTTCAAAAACAATGAACCACCGAAAGTAAGCAATAAAATTAAAATAATGATAATTAAAGCTGTAAGTGCAGACTTAGAACGTAAAATTTCACGTACAGCCACCCTGAATCCAGAAGGTGGGAGAGTAGCCTTCGGTGTAGCGTCTTTTTTACTTGCTTTCTTTGTAGCAGTATCTTTCTTTTTATCAGCCATTTCTTCTCTCCTCCCTATTGAATTCTAATACGTGGGTCAATAATACTCATGATGATATCTGAGAGCAAGTTACCAATTAGAGTCAAGATACCAAAGATAAGAATCAAAGCAGTTAAAGTGGTGTAGTCACGTTGACTGATTGAGTCAAGGAACAACTTACCCATACCAGGATAACTGAAGACACTTTCAATAATCATTGAACCACTAAGAAGACCAGTAATAGTGTTACCAAGGAAGGCAGCAATTGGCAATAATGAATTTCTCAAAATATGCTTATGGAAAACTACATTTTCAGGAACACCCTTACTGCGGGCAGTTCTAACGTAGTCTTCAACCTTGTTATCAACAATACCTGTTCTCAAGTACTGTACAGTACCAGTAGTAGCAATCAAGGCATACAAGATAGCTGGAAAAATCATGTGGTAAAGTCTACTGCCAAGTACACCCCAGAATCCTGAGGCGTTGGCTGAAACTGAACCTGAAATTGGGAACCAACCCAAGGTAAAGCCGAAGAGCCATAATCCTAAGATATAGAATACGAAACCCGGTGTAGCTAAAGTAATGTAGTTAAAGATTTGTACACCAGTATCTTGCCATTGGTCTTGGTGACGACCAGCAGTAATACCAAGAGGAATCGCAATACTATAAGTTAAGATAGTTGTCAAAAGTGATAACCAGAAAGTATTATTTGCACGGTCTGCAATTAATGATGTTACAGGTACGTGTTGAATATAACTTGTACCAAGATCACCATGGAATAAGTTGCCTACCCATCTAAAGTATTGAACATACCATGGATCATAAAGACCAGCAGCTCTTCTTAAAGCTTCGATTTGTTTAGGGTCGGTGTTAGGGTTAATTGATCCACTGAATGGGTCACCTGGCATCATCTTAGCAAGCAAGAAGACCAACAGACTCAAGATAATCAATTGTGGGATCATGATTAACAAACGCCGTAAGATTGTTTTCCACATGCTTAATCACTCTCCTTTTCTTCTCGTTCTTTGAGTTCAGCTTCTTGAGCCATATCTTCAGGCAATGCTACCCAGTGCTTAGGTGCAACCTGTTGCAATGGATATACACGTCCGTCCTTGTCATACCATTTGCCTTGGTTTTCCTCGAATTCTTTTTCTACTTGTTCACGGTGTTTCTTATGTTCTTCACGATGTTCAACGTCAACTTGAGGAATAGCAGAAAGAAGTCGCTTAGTATAAATGTGAATTGGGTGCTTGTAAATTTCTTCACGACTACCTAATTCAACCAAACGACCACGGTGCATAATAGCTAAGTTTTCTGACATGTGCTTAACAACACCTAAGTCGTGAGAAATGAAGAGATATGCAATGTTGTATTGTTGTTGAATATGCTTCATGAAGTTCAAAACCTGAGCTTGAACTGATAAGTCCAAAGCAGAAGTTGGTTCGTCGGCAACAATTAATTTAGGGTTAGTAGCAACGGCACGAGCGACACCAATTCTTTGACGTTGACCACCAGAGAATTCATGTGGGTACTTGTAAATTGCATCACTAGGCATCCCTACGATGTCAAGCAAGTCCTGTACACGATCACGTTCTTGATCGGTAGTCAAATTTTCAAAGTTTCTAATTGGTTCAGCAATGATGTCTTCAATTCTCTTACGAGGGTTCAAACTTGACATTGAATCCTGGAAAATCATTTGAACATCTTTGTTATAATCAAGCTTCTTACGATTGCTTGCCTTAGTGACGTCCAAACCCTTATACATGATTTGTCCGCCAGTAACTTTTTCAACCCCAACGATTGCTTTACCGGTAGTTGATTTACCAGAACCAGATTCACCAATCAAACCGTAGGTTTCACCTTCGTTAATTGAGAAGTTTACACCATCAACGGCACGAACATAATCTGTAATTCTGTTCCAAAAGCCGGAGCGAATTGGGTAATAGACTTTTAAATCTTTTATTTGGATAATTTCTTTTGCCATAAATTACTCCCCGCTTGCTGCTGTTGCTTTTTGCGTACTGTCTTCATCCTCAAAGTGGAATGTCTTCCAGCAGGTACATCTTACCCAGTGACCAGGTGCTACCTCATGAACACGTGGCTCCTCCTCATGGGCACTTGCAGGAATCCAAGGAATTCTTGCAGCAAATCGATCACCACTACGTGGCATATTCTTAAGAGATGGTACAGTACCCTTGATAACATGAAGGTCTTCATCAGTATCATCAGATTGAGGCATTGAATTAAGAAGTGATCTTGTATATGGATGAAGTGGATTTTCAAAAATTGTCTTAACATCTGATTTTTCAACAATTTGTCCAGCATACATAACCGCAACTTCATCAGCAGTCTCAGCCACAACGCCCAAGTCGTGGGTAATCAAGATAATACCTGAATGTGACTGTCTTTGAATATCTTCTAGCAAGTCCAAAATTTGAGCTTGAATAGTTACATCCAAAGCAGTAGTTGGTTCATCAGCAATAATTACTTCTGGCTTACATGCAATAGCCATCGCAATAACTACACGCTGACGCAAACCACCTGAAAGTTCATGTGGGTACATCTCGTACATTTCTTCAGGTCTAGGCATTCCTACTTGATTAAATAATTCAATAACTCGTGCGTGACGTGCTTTTTCATCCATATCAGTATGGTAATAAAGAGTCTCAGCAACTTGGTCACCAACACGCATTAATGGATTTAAACTAGCAAGTGGATCCTGAAAGATCATCCCGATCTTATCTCCACGAATCTTGTTGAACAATGATTCATTCAAACCAACAAGGTTCAATTCATTATAAAGAATGTCCCCTGTAACTTTAGTATTTTTATGGTCGTACAATCCAATAATACTTGAAGCGATAGTACTTTTACCACAACCAGATTCACCAACAATGGCTAAAATCTCGTCGCGCTTTAAAGTTAAATTAATATCGTCCGCAGCATCATAGAACTTCCCTTGCAAACGGTACGCCGTATGCAGGTGCTGTATATCTAGTAATAGATCACTCTGCTTTTCCAAAGGTCATTCCTCCATTTATAGCTTCTTTTATTAAAAGCTGTTTAATCTTTTCTATTTATTTTCTAATTATAAACACAAAGCCGGTCGTATGCAAATAACGACAGGGCTTTTTTTTAGGAAATTAACCTTGATGTGACTTAATATATAATACAGCGTCACCAACAGTCTTAATTTTCTCAGCTTCGTCATCAGGAATTTCTGAACCAAATTCATCTTCAAGTTGCAAAATAAATTCAACTAAGTCGATAGAATCAGCGTCTAGATCATTTGTAAAATTAGTATTTTCAGTAATTTTATCTTGATCAACATTAAAATTATCGGCAATTAAGGTTTTAATTTTATTGAAAATTTCTTCTTCTGTCATACAAATTCTCCTTTTTAATAAACTATTGTACTATTTTGTAGCGAATTCGTCTTTAAAATCTTGCACCAACTTTTCTTTAATCATTTTATCAACTTGTTTTAAAGTGAAATAAATTGGACGTTCATTAGAGCGGCCGTGAGTTTTAACCACTGGTGCATTAACTCCAAGCAAAACTGCACCGCCATACTTAGCTGTATCAAACTTTGATTTAAGACTTGATAAAGAGCCCTTTACCATCAAAGCTCCCAATTTGGTCATAACACCACCGTTTAACAAGCTATCTTTTAGCAAATGCAAGATTACGCTTGATGTACCTTCAATATTTTTAAGAACAGCATTGCCAGTAAAACCGTCTGTAACTACTACATCAGCTTTGCCTAGTAATAATTCATTCCCCTCAATGTTACCTTGGAAGTTAAGGTCACTATCTTTTAATAATTCATAGGCAGCTTGGTGAACCTCATCTCCTTTATCACTTTCAGAACCATTATTTAATAGCATGATGCGAGGAGTTTGAATGCCACGAATTTTTTCAGCATAATATGATGCCATTTCTGCCCATTGAAGTAAATATTCAGGTTTGCTCTTAGCATTGGCACCTACATCGACCATATTAAAGCCATCATCACTATTTTGAACTGGTAAGGTTGGCATTAAGCCTGGACGAGTAATGCCCTTAATACGACCGATGATAAAAATACCACAGGCTAATAATGCACCAGTATTACCTAAAGAAAGAAGAGCATCGGCCTTTCCTTCTTTAACAAAGTTTGCTGCTACAACCATTGAAGAATCTTTCTTTCTTCTAATTGCCTTAACGGGTTCATCTTCATCGGCAATCACTTCGGTGGTTGCAACTACGCCCAATTGATCATTAATTCGATCAGCAGGAATTAAATTACGTAATTGTTCTTTATCACCGAATAATAAAAACTTAGTTTCAGGCATTTCATCTTTTGCCTTTAAAACAGCTTCAACGATTGCTTCAGGCGCATTATCTCCGCCCATCGCATCAATAGCAATTGTTCTCAATATAATTCACCACAATCTTTTAAATTCTATTTTGTTCTAATTGTTTATATTCTAGCACTTGGTTAAGTGTCTGATGATCAGCTAATTTCGGATCTTGCTGAACTAATTCTCGTGCCACTTTTTGCGCAACAACCAAGGTATTGTAGTTATTAACTACATCTCCCACGCGAAATTCAGGCAATCCAGATTGAGCTTTACCAAAAAGATCACCCTCGCCACGCATTTTAAGGTCTTCTTCTGCTAATTTAAAGCCATCATTGGTAGCAGCAATTATTTTCATTCTTGCTTTACCAGAATCAGTTTTCGGATCAGCTATAAAAACGCAATAACTTTGCGTCTTACCACGTCCAATTCTTCCGCGAAGCTGATGCAGTTGACTTAATCCGAAACGATCCGCATTATAGATGACCATCATATTGGCATTAGCCACATCGACTCCAACTTCAATTACGCTAGTTGTAACCAAAATATTTATTTTTCCACTAGCAAAAGCGGTCATAATTTCGTCCTTTTTAGGACCGGGCATTTGACCATGAAGCAAAACCACATTTTGATTAGGAAAATCATGACTTAACTTAGCATGTAATTCCTCCGCATTCTTTAAATCCAATGTTTCAGATTCAGTAATCAGCGGCGTAACAGCATATATTTGAAAACCTTGTGCAAGTTGCTCCTGCATTTTCTGATAAACATCTTTCATCTGACTACTAGTCTTCCAAGATGAAATGATTGGTTTTCTACCGGCAGGCATATGATGAATTTCAGAAACAGTCATATCTCCATATACTGTTAAAGCCAGCGTTCGAGGAATTGGAGTGGCCGTCATAGCTAGAATATCAGGCTGATCACCTTTATTAATTAAAGCCTGTCTTTGTCCAACGCCAAAACGGTGTTGTTCATCAATGATTACCAAGCCTAACTTTTTAAAAATGACACTGTTCTGAATTAAAGCGTGTGTGCCAATTACTACATTAATCGTGCCATCAGTTAATTCACGATAAATTTCTCTACGCTCGAGTGTTTTGGTATTACCTGTTAATAGAGCAACTCTTACGCCCAAGGGCCTCAGTAATTCATCAATCTTTTTAAAGTGCTGTGTAGCTAAAATTTCAGTTGGCACCATCAGAGCTGCTTGATAACCCGCAGTAATCGCCGCAAAAATAGCATAAACTGCAACAACAGTTTTACCAGATCCTACATCCCCTTGTAACAGACGACGCATTTGACCTGATGAATGCATATCAGCAAAAATTTCATTAACAACTTCTTTTTGATCGTCTGACAATTCAAACGGTAAAGAAGAGGTCAATTGAGCTATTTCTTTTAAATCATAATTTTTAGGATAGCCTGCTTGTTTGCCATCATGGCTAGCCAAAAGAGCTAGCTGCAATTCAAAAATAAAAAATTCTCGAAAGATTGCACTTCTTTTAGCTAGATTTGCTTCAGTACTATTTTTAGGATGATGCATTTTTTGAATAATCTCTTGATCAGTCAACAAACGATATTTTTCTCTAATGCTCTGGGGAACAATATCTTGTACTTTATCTAAGAAACTATCTACCGCTAAATTAATCAAATTAACTAGCTTTTTTTGTTTAACATGACGATTAACAGGATAAATTGGCGCCATGCCACTATCCTTTTCTTTTACTGCAACAAATTTAAAGGCAGAAAGACTTTGACGAGCAACATTATATTTACCATAAATTGCTACTTCTTCGCCAATTTCAATCTTGCTCTTAAGCCATGGCTGATTAAAAAAATTGACCATGATTACATCATGGTCAATTCTCATTTTAAAACTTAGGCGACTCTTCTTATAACCAAAACGACTAACAAAAGGTTCGGTGGCTACAATTCCCTTTAGCATTACTTTTTGACCATCCATGATTTGATCTAAAGGCAATGTCTGCAATTCGTCATAACGAAAAGGAAAATAAAAGAGCAAATCATAAATACTATAAATGCCTAAGCTACCTAGATCAGCCGCAGTTTTTGTTCCTACACCTTTTAAATCCGTTACAGGAGCAAATAATGCGTTTTCTATCATTTTTTATTCAACTGATACTAAGAAGTGATATACAGGTTGACCACCATCATGAATTTCAAATTCAAGATCATCATGACTGGCTTCAAGAGCTTCAACAACCTGTTGTGCCTCATCTTCGCTTGCATCACGACCATACATAATAGTGATAATTTCTGAATCTTCATCAAGCATCTTTTCGATCATTTCGGTAGTAGTATTGATCAAATCAGCGTTATCAACCTTAATATTACCGTCGATGATACCAAGGTAATCATTCTTGTGAATTTCTACGTCGTCAATTTCAGTATCACGAGTAGCTTGAGTTACTTCACCTGAAACTACAGTGTCGAGATCTTCTGACATAGCTTCAACGTTATCATCAACGGAAGCATCTGGGTTAAATGAAAGCATTGCAGTAAGACCTTGTGAGATAGTCTTGCTTGGTACGATACCTACTGGAATGTCACTAACTTCTGCAGCTTGCTTAGCAGCCATCACGATATTACCGTTGTTTGGCAAAACAATTGCCTTCTTAGCACCTGACTTCTTGATTGCATCAATAAAGTCTTGGGTTGATGGGTTCATTGTTTGACCACCAGAAATAATTCTGTTTACGCCTTCGCTTTCAAACAATTTTCTAATACCGTTACCAGAAGCTACGGCAATAACAGCAAAGTCAACTGATTCTTGTTGTTCTTCATCTTGATCAACGATGCTTTCGTGTTGGATACGCATGTTGTCGATCTTGATCTTGCCTAATTGACCGAATTGACTACCGTACTTGAAGACATCACCAGGGTGTTCGGTGTGAACGTGAACCTTAGCAATTTCACCATCAGATACAGCTAAAAGTGAGTCGCCCAAACCTGACAAGTGCTTTCTGAATTCTTCCAAATCGAATTTCTTCTTGTTTTGCACGTCAGCATTAAGGTCAACCATAATTTCAGTACAGTAGCCGTTCTTGATATCTTGAGTAGCTAGTTGACTTTGTACAGAAGATTGGTGGTGCATTGCGTTGATCATTTCATCCATTTCAGTTTCGTCAGGTTGATATTGATCAGCAAAGTTTTCACCAAGAAGACCTTCTAAGAAGCCTTCATAAATGAACAAAAGTCCTTGACCACCTGAGTCAACAACACCAACTTGCTTCAATACTGGAAGTAAATCTGGAGTTGATTTAAGAGCCTTCTTAGCACCTTCAACAACTGCCTTCATTACTTCAGTAACATCATCAGTGTCATTAGCCTTAGAAGCACCTTCTTGAGCAGCAACACGAGCTACAGTCAAAATAGTACCTTCGACAGGTTTCATTACTGCCTTATAAGCAGTAGCTACACCATTTGAAAAGGCGTTAGCCAATTCTTGTGCAGTTAAGGTCTTCATGCCTTGAGTAGCTTTGTAAAAGCCGCGGAACAACTGTGAAGTAATAACACCACTGTTACCACGTGCACCCATCAACATTCCTTTAGCTAAGCTTTCAGTCAAATCACCAACATTGCTGCTAGGATTTTCAGAAACGGCTCTTGCCCCACTTTCAATAGTTAAATTCATGTTGGTACCAGTATCACCATCAGGAACTGGGAACACGTTCAATGAGTTAACAAACTCAGCGTTCTTACCAATTCTGTGGGTGGCAACACGCACCATATCTCTAAATTGCTTACTATCTATTTCATTTAAAACCACTATTTAAAACCTCCGCTTACGTTATTCGTCAAGTACCTTTACACTTTGAACGATTACATTAACGGCTTTAGTGTTAATTCCTAATTGATTAGAAAGATTAAATTTAACACTATCTTGAACATTCTTACTTACTTCAGAAATCTTAAGCCCATAGCCTACGATAATGTACACATCAACAGTGATTTCGTTATCTTCTGACTTGACAACAACACCGCGCTTATAGTTGGCACGATTAAGAATTCCATCGAATCCATCACGAATGGCATTTTTTGAAGCCATTCCCACAACGCCATAATTAGACGTAGCTGCGCCACCAACAACAGTTGCGATTACACCGTTTGAAATATCAATCAAACCATCTTTTGTCTTGATCTTAACAGCCATGTTCTTCCTCCGTCTTATTATCTACATATACGATTATTATTTTATCATAGTACTGCCGTAATCAATAAATAAAATACGTCCTAAAAAAAGTTGAATTGCGACAAAACATATGATAACCTAATTAAGTATGACACCATATATAAAGGAGGTTTAGCAAATGGCTAAAGATTACGTAACAGGTAAGAAGACCACATTCGGTAACAAACGTTCACACTCATTGAACTCAGCTCGTCGTGCTTGGAAGCCAAACCTTCAAAAAGTTCGCATTCTTGTTGACGGTAAGCCAAAGCGCGTATGGGTTTCAACCAAGGCTTTAAAGTCTGGTAAAGTTACTCGTGCCTAATAACCAGCCTTGCAGATTTATCTGTAAGGTTTTTTGTTTGCTAAAAATTTTGTACATCAAAAAAGGACAGCTGAAAAATCAGTTGTCCTTTTTTGAATTATTTCATAATATTATGATTTTTATCATCATCTGAAATTTCATCAGCCATTCTCTCCTTAATTGGAGTATAGGCATATTCAGTAATCATTTCGCCCAATTTAGTTGGCAAGCCCAAGTCTTGGTAAGTAACGTTTCTAGCAAGGCCATTAATAGTTGCTACTTCCTTCTTCTTTTTCTTATCAAAAACGTGAACATGGTTTTTGTGCATTTAATTTTCTACATTTTGTTTTGCGCGATCAAGTCTTGCTTCATAGCGACCATCTTCAAAAGCGGCCACATTCTTTTCAAAATCAATATATTTCATAATTAATCCTTGATTCTTTTTCCTCTGTTTTAAACCAATCATTAAAGATTATGAAAGCGATTAACATCTTTTGAATAAATCGCCGCAAGCATCCCTTTTTCAAAATTAATTTCAAATTGAGAAGTATTCGGCAAAAATTCATTTGAAGAAAACACTCGTGGATAATCTCCAGAATAATGGTGCAACTCATAACGGGCACCTAAAATATTAAAATCTTTAATTGCAGTTAAAGCAGCAAAACCAATATATGGGTACTCTGATACTTTCTTTATTACATGACGTCCCGGATTGAAAAAGACAATTTCATTTTGCTTATCCATTATTGAGACCTGTTCAGCGAATTGTCGCAGAGATGGATCGAGCAGCATTAATAAATTAATTAAAAAATGATCTATTCTGCCCCCTGTTGCACCCAAAATATTTAAATTATCAATCTGATAATCATCAAAAACTGTATGCAGCATCAATTCAGAATCAGTCAAATCTTTAACCGGATTTGAATAACGAATATCTCTTACATTACTTTCAATTTCCGCTAGATCTGCTTTTTTTAATGAGTCAAAATCCCCCAGCGCTACATCAGGAGTTATTCCTAATTCTTCTAAGTACAAAGAACCACGATCTACTCCAACAATAAGATTATTCGTATTTCTTGCATCTTTAAGTATTTCTTTGATGTTAACAGGCCACAAATCTGTTGGTCCACCTAATAATGCATATGCTTCCATTACTTAATAATTTTTTCTAATTTATGTACTTGATTTGCAATATTACCATTTTCATATAAATAAGAGCCAACTACAAAGACATCAGCACCTGCATCTTTGGCAATTTTAATCGTACGGTCATTAATGCCACCATCAACTTCAATTGCCATGTTTGGTCCTACAATTTCTCTGACTTGCTTAATCTTCTCAGCTGAATCAGCAATAAAGCTTTGACCACCAAAACCAGGATTGACGGTCATGACTAAAACTTGTTTAATTTTTGGCAAAAATTTTTCGACAACGTCAGCTGGAATATCCGGTTTAATTGCTAAAACAGCCTCAACTCCATTAGAAGCCAAATAATCAAGCCAATAATTCAGCTTGGATTCACTCATCGCACCATAATGCAGCTCCATGATATCTGCTCCGGCTTCAACAAAGGCTGGAATAAGATCATCAGGATTATTACTCATAAAGTGAATCTCAGCATCTGTCATGGGAAATTCACGTTTAAAATCACTAATTAATTGTGGTCCAAAAGATAAATTTGGCACAAAATGTCCATCCATAATATCAATATGGAAACGATCAATGCCTACTGCAACAGCATCTTTAATATTTTCTTTTAAATTTAAATTATCTGCGTTCAAAATTGATGGCGCAATAATCATTTTCTTCTCCTATCATTTTAAATATTCGGGTAATCGGCCTTCACTAATTTCTGTCCGCATTGCCAGATAATCATCATAACGATGAGGCATTATTTGGCCTTCTTCAAGCAATTTTTTAACTTCACAGCCAGGTTCCTTTAAATGTTGGCACCCTCTAAATTTACATTTGCTGCTAGCACGTTTAAATTCAACGAAATAGTTACATAATTCATTCAATTTGATCGGTGTTAAATCAATCGAAGAAAAACCTGGTGTATCAGCTAAGAAACCTTCACCTAATTTAAATAATTCGACTTTTCTAGTAGTATGCTTACCACGGTTTAAACTAGTAGAAATTGCTCCCGTTGCCTGATTAGCATCCTTCTTCAACTGGTTAAGTAAAGTAGATTTACCTGCACCAGATTGTCCTGCCAATGTCCAAATTTGCCCTGCTTTAATCATTTGAGGAATTTGAGCTTCTACATCATGATAATCAGTAAACACTGGATAACCAATTTCTTGATAATATGATAGTTCTTCTTTAATTTTAGCTAACTTGTCACCTTTTAATAAATCGCTTTTAGATAAATAAATAGTGACTTGTACTTTTTGCCAAGAAAAGAAAGTTAAAAAGCGATCCAATAATTCTAAAGAAAAATCAGGTTCAACCGCAGAAATAACTAACAATACATGGCTGACATTTGCTACAGCGGGACGACCAATTCTGTTGAGTCGCGGTAAAATCTTTACCAAGTAACTCATACCCTGATCATCTATTTGAATTTCTACATGATCACCTACTGCAGGTTTTTGCTTTTTTTGACGAAAAACGCCGCGAGCACGCGTTCTAACGATACCCGCAGCAGTTTCCACATCATAATAACCAGCAATTAACCCGACAACGGTTCCTTCTGCTAGTTTCATTTATTTTGTCACCTTTTCATTCAAAACAGTTTCTCCGTTACGAACTACGCGCAACTGGCCTTTTCCATCCTTAATTGAAAATGGAATTGAGAAACTCATATCACGTTTAATATATAAGTCACGATAGATATTACTCAAGGAGTGATCATCATCTTTGATATAAATCTGAACATGGTCGCCTTTACTATTGTCTTCCTTAGTGTAAGTTTCTCCACTTTTACCATCGAATTTATCATCCTTTTTCAGATCGCTGCCAACATAATTAACAGTAAATGTCTTCGTAACAGTAGTATCTTTTTCTTCTTTTGGACCGCGTGAAACTTTAATGGTTACCGTAGATCCACGATCAACCTTAGTACCCGCTTCCGGCTGCATTGAGATAACCAAACCTCGCTCAATTTCATCAGAATATTCTTGATTAATCTGTAAAGTTAAGCCATGTTCCTTAGCATAATCTTGCGCACTCTTTAATGAGTAATTGTGCAAATCTTTTAAGGTAACGGTATTTATCTTTGGCTTTATCTGTTTTCCTCGAGAAACCACCAAAGTAATTGTAGTCTGCGTTGGTTTTACTTCTACACCAGCAGCAATACTCTGAGAAATGATGTTGCCTTTAGCCATTTTATTTGAATATTGATCTTCTCTAACAACATCGAAGCCTTGATTTTCTAATTTTTCTGCAGCTTCATCGTAATTATCCCCGACTACATCAGGTACCTTTACCATGCTGGTACCACTAGAAACAATTAAAATGATAGCCTTTCCTTGATCCACTCTATTACCGGCTGCTGGTTTAGTACCAATTACATGACCTTTTTTAATGTCATCAGACTGGCGTCTAATTACTTTTCCCACTTGTAACCCGGCGGCTTCTAACCGTTTTTCAGCACGCTTTTCAGTTATATTAGTTACATCAGGAATATGAACTTGACGTGGTTTATTATTATTGCCACTTAGTGCGAAAATCATAATAAAAATAATTAATCCAGCGGCAATAACTGAAAAAATCCACCACCATTTATGACTTTTAACATTTTGCCAAAAGTCTTTTTTCTTTTCCTTTTTATCAGGTTTATTTTCCTCTTCAGATTCTACAGTCTGCTCTTTTTCAGGGGCTTTAAAACCTGGCAGAACGATTGTTTTATCATTATTGTTACCATGATTAGGCACAAAAACCGGCTCATCTGCTCTTTCGGGATCTAAGCTACTATCTAGGTCAGCCTGCATGGCTTGTGCTGTAGCATATCGATCTCGTGGATCCTTAGCAGTTGCTTTTAACACAACATTTTCTAATGCTTGCGGAACACTTTGATCCTTCTTTCTAATAGAAGGTATTGGTTCCTGCGCGTGTTTTAACGCAATTGAAACAGGAGTATCACCATTAAACGGCACAGTGCCTGTAATCAATTCATACAGAATAATCCCTAAAGAATAAATATCGGACTGCTTAGTAACCAATCCGCCTCTAGTTTGTTCAGGTGACATATAATGAACTGATCCCATGACAGAATTAGTCTGCGTCACAGAGCTCTGATTCAAGGCAACCGCAATACCAAAATCAGCAATCTTAATATTGCCTCTCTTGTCCATCAAAATATTTTGTGGTTTAAGATCACGGTGGATGACATTATGTTTATGAGCCAAAGCAACTGCACTCAGAATTTGATCCATAATGCGAATCACTTCATGCAAATCCAAAGGAGCATTTTGACGAATATACTCTTTCAAATCTGGACCATCAACATATTCCATTACCATATATGGCAATCCATGATCAGTTCCTACATCAAGAACAGAGACAATATTAGGATGACTTAATTCACTAGTGGCTAAAGCCTCTCTTTGAAAACGAGCTTGTGTTTGAGGTTCATTTTGTAAATCTAACCGTAATATTTTAACTGCTACTTTACGTTGCAGAATAATATCTTCAGCCAGATAAACATTGGCCATACCGCCTTCGCCTAAAGTATCAATAATGCGATAACGTTCACCAAGCAGATAACCCTTATCGATCACTGCTCTCGTCCTCCTTATTCCAAATTAGGCAAACGGTAATATTATCACCACCACCTAATCGATTGGCTTCACTAATTAATTTATTGCATCGTTCTTTTAAGCTTAATTCTTTTGTAGCTAAAACTTGTTGTATTTGTGGATCACTGAGTGAGTTCGTTAATCCATCAGTACATAGCAAAATGATGTCGTCATCATCAAGCTTAATTTCCTTAACTTCAGGATCAATTGTACTAGATACACCTAGGGCTTGAGTAATAATGTTCTTTTGGGGATGATGCTTAGCCTGTTCCTTAGTAATTTGCCCCATTTTGACTAGCTCATTAACTAAAGAATGATCTTCAGTTAATTGGACAAACTTTCCCTCGGAATAACTATAAGCACGTGAATCGCCCAAATGAGCTATCAACGCATTATCCTTAAATGCAAAAGCTAAAACAATTGTCGTACCCATTCCATTTAAGTCAGGAAATTTATCAGCTGTTTTTAAAATTGTTTCATTTTCAGAATTTAATTGCACATCTAGCCATTTTCGAGCAATATTAGCATCAGTAAAATCTGTTATGCCAAAATTATGTCCTAGGTGAGTGACAGCCATTGTAGAGGCCACATCGCCGCCTTGATGGCCACCCATACCATCACAAACAATTGCTAAGGTAATTCCCTTACGATTCTCAAAAACTTGTACAAAATCTTGATTGCTTTTTCGTACCTTGCCGATACTTGAAGCGTATGCTGTTTCAATCAAAAATCTAACCTCGTAATCTAAATTTTGCAATGAAAAATCCATCATTGCCATCTTGATCAGGCATTATTTTTAACATTCCTGTCTTGGACTCAAGCTTGCTTAATAAAAATGGTTTTAATTCAAAATCAGGATGAGTTCGCAAGAATTGCTTAACTACTTCTTCATTTTCTTCCATTGAAATTGAACAAGTTGAGTATACTAATTCTCCCTCAACTTTTAACAATGTGCTAACAGAATCTAAAATCCCTAACTGAATTTTTTGTAAGCTCTTCAAATCTTGCAAACTCTTGGTATAACGAATCTCAGGCTTGCGTCTTAATAGTCCCAAACCTGAACATGGAGCATCAACTAAAATTTTAGTGAACTCACCTGCATTAAACATTTCTTGCGCTTTTCTAGCATCACATGCCTTAGTTGTTACTTTGTCCGACACATGCATGCGGCGAGCATTTTCTTTTACTAGACGTAATTTCTTTTCATGAATGTCTAGTGCAGTTACATCACCAGTGATATTTTCAGCAATCTGGACAGTTTTCCCGCCAGGTGCACTACATGCATCTAAAACATGTTCAGCTTGATTTTTATCAAAATCAAAAGCTTCTACCACTAAGCTAGCGGCTTCATCTTGAATTGTCAACTCTCCTTGTTCAAATAAATCACTTTCGCTAATGCCACCATGACTTAAAACGGCGTCATTAAGAGATAAATTTGACCATTTCGGTTGATATCCTTCTTTTGTTAATTGATCAAAAACTTGATTTTTATCTGCTAGTGATGAAATTCGCACACTATTTTTGGCTGGTTCATTAATACTGCTTAAAACTGATTTTGCTTTTTGCATTCCCCAATTGTCAATTAAATACTTAACTAACCATTTAGGAACGCTTTCTTTAATACTTAAATATTTAACGGTATCCTTTTCATCAGGTAAAATCACACCGCGTCTAATAAATGCACGCAAGATTCCGTTCACTACTCTATAGCCTGAAGAATGATGTTTGCCAAACTGTTTAGCTAGTTTATTAGCTTCATCTAGTACAGCACGGTTAGGAACCTTGTCTAAGAATATTATCTGATAAAGTGACATCAACAAGAGCGGCTTCAAATATTTTTCAGTGATTTTTGTTTTAAGCAAACCGGTCAATTGATATTCCAAAAAAAGGCGATATTGAATCGTTCCGTAAACAATTCTAGTTGCTAAATTTTGATCAGCAATCGATAAATCAGAATGCTTTAAACTATTGTTCAAACTAATATTTGAATATGAGCCATTTTTTAAGACTTTAATTAAAGTATCTAAGCTAATTGCACGGGCACTTTTATTTGTCGACAATTTCTTCTCCTGGGGCAAATTTACTACCTTGACCATTTAAAAAGTTCTTAATATCCATTTTCTTCTTGCCGCTTGGTTGTACCTCGAGCAAGTTTAAAACAGTACCATTAGCAAAGCTAATTGCAAAGCGGCCCTTATTAGCTACTACGCAACCTGGCTTTAAATCAGTACTATCCTTAGCAACTTCTGCTTTCCAAACCTTGAAGCGCTTGCCTTCAAGCATCATATAAGCACCTGGATCTGGATTAAGAGCACGGATCATATTGTTAGCTTCAGCAGCTGTCATAGTAGGAACGATGCGTTCTTGTTCTTTAGTAATATTAGGTGAAAAGACTACCTTATCTGGATCTTGAGGAATCTTTTTAACGCTGCCATCAATAATCGAAGGTAAAGTCTCCAAAAGTAAGTCTCTACCTACAATTGATAATTTATTAAATAAAGTTCCCGCATTGTCATCTGGCTCAATCTTAATTGCTTTTTGAGAATAAATATCACCAGCATCCATTTTCTTTACCATTTCCATAATGGTGATACCAGTTTCTGCATCCCCATTAATGAGTGAATATTGAATTGGTGCACCACCACGATATTTTGGCAAAAGTGAACCATGGACATTAACAGCAGCAATTTTTACTGAGTTTAAAAACTTAGTTGGCAAGAACTGACCGTATGCGGCGGTGACGATTAAGTCAGCATGCATATCAATCAATTGTTGCATTTCTTCTGAGCCAGACAATTTCACTGGTTGAAAAACAGGTAAATTATGCTTTTCTGCAGCAATTTTAGCTGGGGTCTTAGTGATCTTTTGTTTACGACCAACCTTTTTATCAGGCTGCGTTACAACAGCCTTAATTTCATAATTATTTTTGATTAAGCCTTCTAATACTGGAACTGAAAACTCTGGTGTTCCCATGAATATTACTGATGTCATTAAAACAACTCCTTACATTACTCTTTCTGGTTCATTATCGATAAAAATACTTAAACCATATTTCTTAGCTTCTTGAGCAGAATCTTGAACATGGTGCAATAGTTTATTTAAATTTGGTTCTTTTTTATATTTTACCAGTATTTGGTAATAATATTGATTTTTTACTCTAGAAATTGCACTTGGCGATGGTCCTAAAATTATTACTTGATTATTTAAATGCTGCAATAAATATCTTTTTATCTTGAATGCTTCTCTAGCCGCATTTTGCTCTTTTTTAGCAGCAACTGATATTAATACTGTATAAAAATATGGTGGGTAATTGCCAGCATGACGCATATGCATTTCATAACCATAAAATCTTTCATAATCCTGCGTTTGTGCCAATTGAATGGCATAGTGTTCTGGATTATAAGTTTGAATTAAAACTTCGCCTTCCTTGTCAGCACGACCTGCACGTCCTGCGACTTGCGTCAGCAACTCAAATGTTTTTTCTGATGCATTATAATCCGATAACCATAATCCCGTATCTGCGTTAATTACGCCAACTAAAGTTACATTTGGAAAATCTAATCCTTTAGCAATCATTTGAGTTCCTAACAAAATATCCGCCTCATGGTTACCAAATGAATCCAAAATCCGCTTATAACTGCCTTTTCTCCTAGTTGTATCAACATCCATTCTTAAAATTCTAGCTCCTGGTAAAAGTTCTTCAAGTTCTTCTTGAACTTTTTGGGTTCCAGTACCTAAAAAACGGATTTTTGAACTTTGACAATTAGGACACCGAGTAGGAATTGGCTCTGTATGTCCGCAATAGTGACATTGCATGCTATTAGTATCTTTATGCAAATTAAGTGAAACATCACAATTAGGACATTTCAAAACAAAACCACATTCCCGGCAAAGCATGAAATTAGCAAATCCTCGCCGATTAAGCATCAAGATGACTTGCTCTTTTTTCTCTAGTCTTTTCTTAATTGCATCGACTAATTCAACAGACAAGTCAAATTGCCCACCTGCAAATTGAACATGCTTAAGATCAATCAAATTAACTTTAGGTAATTTTTTATGATTTGCACGTTTAGTTAAACGTAATAGATGATATACATCTTTTTGAGCACGTGCTCGACTTCCTAGTGATGGAGTAGCACTTCCTAGTACTAATGGACAATGGTGATATTTACTACGCCAGAGTGCCACATTTTTAGCATTATAACGAGGATTGGTCTCTTGTTTATATGATGATTCATGCTCTTCATCAATTATGATTAATCCAATATTATCTAGCGGAACAAAAACTGCACTTCTTGCTCCAACTACTACTTGAATTTCACCACGACGAATTCTACGCCATTCGTCATATTTTTCCCCTTCAGATAAAGCACTATGTAAAACGGCCACTTTATCACCAAAACGTGCCTTTACTTGCTTTACCATTTGCGGTGTTAACGAAATTTCTGGCACTAGCATCAAGGCATTTCTTCCTTGAGCTAAAGCTTGTCCAATTGCATGCAAATATACTTCTGTCTTCCCACTACCAGTAATTCCTTCAAGTAAAAAGGTCTCTGCATTACGCTGATCAATTGCGCTATTAATTTGGTCCAACGCAGCCTGTTGTTCATCATTTAAAGTCACTGGAACTGGCTTTTTTTCATCTTCAAAACCAGCTAAGGGATTACGATAAACTTCGACAGCTTTTCTTTTTAACCAACCTTTTTTAACAGCTGAATTTAAATTAGCAGCCGATAAGCCTAACCCTTTTATCAAATCACTTTGACTTTTAGGATAATCATCTTTATTTTCAATAATATCCATCATCAATTGCTTTTGCTTAACCGCATTTTGACGCAAAGTATTGTAAATCTTGGTGTATTCTGCAGAATCTAGCGCTAATTCATACTGATTTTCTTTTTTCTCTTTAGCTCTATTTTCTACAACATATTCTATTTTGGCATCATCATTTTTCAGCAATTGATGAACTTTTTTTATTTGCTTCAGATCCGTCATTTTAGCTAAATCAATGGGATTACCTTGAAAGAACGGCATCTTTTTAGCTTTTTTATTTGCAGGTACTAACAGTTTACGATAGCCTGCCCGCATTACCCATGGCAACATTGCTTGTAAAATGGTAATTCGATATGAAAAAATATTTTGTGCCAAATTTTCAGACAATTTTATTAATTCTGGTGTAAGTGGTGGCATTTCATCCACTGTCACTAAAAGATCTTTTAACTTACCTGTAAATTGACTTTTTGCCTCTATGCCTACTACAAAACCTTGCACTTTTCTTCGACCAAACGGTACTATTACTCTTGAACCAATTTTGACATCTTTTTCTAATTCAGCCGGAATATGATATTCAAAAATACGATCTGTTTGCTTGGTTGCAACATCAACAATAACCTGAGCAATCATCTAATCACCTGTAAAAAAGACCTCCACCCAAAGGATGAAGGTCAGTAAATTAGTCTTCGAGGTTAACCTCGGCATGAGCTGGGTCAACCGTTACTTTACCAGCGGCAATTTCTTCAAGTGCCTTACCAACTGCCTTATCACACTTGAAATGATCTAAAGTTGGTGGATCGCCAGCTTCAAGTTCATGTGCTCTCTTAGCAGCAAGTACAGATAATGAATAACGTGAATCAACACGTGACAACAATTTATCAATTGATGGATAAGTAATTCTCATGATTAATCCTCCTTGACCATCTTACGATAGTCATCAATTACACGCTTAACACTGACATGCTCTGCATCAACAATTGCCTTGATATGGTCTACTGCATTAGCAACTGTATCATTTACAACTGCATAATCATATTCTTCCATTTCCAAGATTTCATTTCGAGCTTGTTTAATTCTACCACGAATTACATCTTCTGACTCAGTACCACGATGTTCTAATCGCAGGTGCAATGTATGCAAATCTGGTGGAGTTAAAAAGATGAACACGCCATCAGGCATTTTCTCACGGACCTTAGCGGCACCGTTAACGTCAATCTCCAATAAAACGTCTTTGCCATCATGTAACATCTTTTTTACAGGACCTAATGGCGTACCATAATAATGTCCAACGTAATTATTATATTCTAATAACTCACCATTTTTAATAGCTTCTTGAAAACGTTCTTCACTTACAAAGAAATAATCTTTTCCATCGACTTCGCCGGGACGAGGCTTACGAGTAGTCATTGAAACTGAATACTCAAATGGAAAGACTTTGTTTTCAACAATAGCACTTTTTACAGTTCCTTTACCAACACCTGAAGGACCCGAAAGTACTAATAACAAACCTTTATCTGCCATGCTGAACTCCTCTTAGTAACTATTAATATATCTAGTTTGCACTAAAATCAATAGTTTTTCAAGTTTTCTCTTTATGTAGTTCAACCGTAGACGTCTCAAGGCATCAAAAAAGTAGACTGATAGCCTATTTTTTGCCTCAATCTACTTTTTCAAAAGTCTCACAAACTACTTCAGTATTTTCACTAAAAATAGTGTTTAAATTTTCTCGACATTCCCATGCAAAAAAATTTTCATGAATTTTTCGCCAATAATCATATGAGCGATCTCCTTCACCCTCTAAATATGCATGTTCAGCAGAAACATTTTTAAATGGCATAATTTCCACGGTTTTATTTCGAATTACGCACACTGGTTTATTTTCTCCATTTAAAACAATAGCATATTGACCGACTGTGGGAACATCTTCATCTGGATCATATACGCTTGTAGTAGCGGTTTTAATGCCACGATTAATTAAATCGCTTAATACATCAGCATCTTGGCTATTTCCGCCAAATGCATAAGCACCTTCTAATTCTCCCGGATTAACATGATGTTTTTGACAAAAATCCATCCAAAACTTATTGATACTATTCATCTTTAATACTCTTAATCAAATCAGCAGCGTTCTTTTTAGCCGCATCTGTTACATCTTGTCCTGCCATCATTTGAGCAATTGCAGTAATAGTTTCTTCCTTGCTTAAAGGTCCTATTTGAGTAAACGTAGAACCATCTTTTACTTGTTTTGCAACTAAATAACGTTGATCACCTGCAGCTGCAACCTGTGGAGAGTGGGTTATAGCAATTACCTGCTTGTCTTGACCAATAGAATGCATCTTTTTACCGATTGCGGCAGAAACACGTCCTGAAACACCTGTATCAATTTCGTCAAAGATCATCGTTCCAACAGGTTCAACATGACTAAAGATAGCCTTCAATGCCAATATTAATCTCGATTGCTCACCGCCTGAGACAATTTTTACTAACGGCATTAGATCTTCACCTGGGTTAGGTGCAATCAAGAATACAATTGCATCTGTACCTTTAGCCGTAAAAGTTTTGGTTTCTTCAAAATTAATAGAAAAGCGGGCCTTTTCCATATAAAGATCTGCTAATTCTTGTTTTATTTGCTCTTCTAGTGAATGGGCAACTTTTTCTCGAATTAGGTGCAATTGTCTAGCTTCTTTGGTCATCTTTTCTTCAACTTGTGCCACTTCTGCTTGCAGCTTTTCTTCATCTAAACCGCCAGTTTCAAACTGACCAAGTTCTTTTTGCACTTTAGCGTAAAAAGCAAAGACATCTGCCAACGTTGGACCATACTTTTTCTTCAATGAGTTCAACGTATCTAAACGATTAGTTACATATTGGAAACGTTCTTCATCAAAATCCATCTGATCCATCAAATTAGACAACTCACTACGAGCGTCGTTTAAAGCATACACTCCGTCATCAACAGTTTTAGCAAAATCTTTAAATTTTGAACCAAATTCCGTTAAATCTGTCGCTGCATTTTGTGCATCCCCTAATAACGTTGCAATTCCGTGCTCGTCATCATCGTACAGCTGCATAAAATAATTGGCAGTATCTGCAATTTTTTGATAATTATTTAATTCGTTAAATTCTTCCTCTAATTTTTCATCCTCATCAGGATCTTCCAAATTAGCAGACTCTAACTCATCATTTTGAAATTGAAGAATATCTTGTTTTTGGGCCAATTCTTGTGCATCTTGACGCAAATGACGCAGTTGATTAGTTAACTTTTGCCAATGGCGATAATCCTCTTGATACGCTGATAATTCTTCTTTAAAAGAATCAGATGCATAATCATCAACTAAATCAATTTGACGATCTTGATCCATTAATATTTGCTGATCATGCTGACCATGAATATCAACTAAATAATTGCCGATTTCACGTAAAACATTGATAGTAGTTAATTGACCATTAATACGTACTATATTTCTACCCTTGATGGCTAATTCTCGGCTAATCACTAATTGATCGTCATCATGAGGCAGACCATACTTTTCACAAAGCTCCGCAATCTTTTCTTTTTGATTATCAAGTACAAACAAACCCGTAATTACAGCCTTTTGTTCTCCAGAACGGATCATCTCTTTTTGACTACGGCTTCCCATCAATAATGAAACCGCATCAATGATTATTGATTTACCAGCACCAGTTTCACCGATAATCACGGTCATTTTTTCTTGAAAGCGAACTTTTAAGCTTTTAATAATCGCAAAATTTTTAATATCTAGTTCAACTAGCATTTTTCCACTCCTAGAGACTATTTACAGCACGTTCTACTACTTCTGCTGGGGTACTTGACCACAAATTACGACCACCGTTAGCTTCGTCTTTTTGCAAATGAATCAAAAATTCAATGTTTCCTTTACCACCTTTAATTGGTGAATAATCAACATCTAAAACATTAAAACCAATTTCCATTGCCTTTTGCATAGTATGTTCAATTACATTTTTATGGACTTCATGATCGTGAACAATACCATGCTTACCAACGTTTTCTGGACCTGCCTCAAATTGTGGCTTAATTAGACAAACAGCATCACATTGATCCTTTAGGATTTCATACATTGGCGGCATGATCAAATCAAGTGAAATAAACGAAACATCAGTCATCGCAAAATCAGGTAAGCCTTGATTAAAATCTTCAGGTTTAGAATAACGGAAATTCTGCTTCTCCATTACTACTACACGTGGATCATCTCTTAATTGCCAAGCTAATTGATTGTAGCCTACATCTAACGCATAAACCATCTTGGCCCCGTTTTGCAGAGCAACATCGGTAAAGCCACCAGTTGAAGCTCCAATATCTAAACAAATCTTATCTTGTAAGTCGATGTCAAAAACCTTCAATGCTTTCTCAAGTTTGAAACCACCACGAGAAACATATTTTTTACCATCATCTTTGACGTAAAACTTCTCGCCTTCAGGGAACTTAGTTCCGCTCTTATCAATTCTTTGATGATTATGATCTGAAACTAAGCCCGCCATAATTGCTCTTTGCGCAGCAGAACGAGAATGAAAGATTCCTTGTTCAGCTAATAAAACATCTGCTCTTTGCTTTGCCATTTACAACACCTTTTGATATAGATTCAAAAAACCAGCTAATACTTCTCCATTCAAGCCATGCAAATCATCTTTAGCTTGATCAATCAAATCCTTTAATTCCTTCCGGCTTTGATTAATTCCCAATAAAGTTAAAGTATTATTTTTGCCTTCTTCTTTATCCTTATGAGTAGCTTTGCCGGCTTCTTCACTTGTCTCAACCACATCAACTAAGTCATCATAAATTTGATATGAACGACCAAATGCTTTGGCAAAATCGATTAATTTAACTTGTTCAATATCGCTAGCCTTAGCATAAGTAGCTGCCATTTCCACACTGGCTTGAATTAAACAACCGGTTTTTAGCCATTCCATCTTGTTGATAAACTTAGCGTCATCAGCCACACTTGCATTATTAGTGGAATCAATATCAAGATATTGACCACCAACCATACCGTTAGGCCCAACTGCCTGTGTAATGATGGCAACTAACTTGGCAGAACGACTGCCTTCTGCTATCCATTGAATGCCTAATGGTAAGAGTGCATCCCCAGCTAAAATAGCCTCAGCTTCACCCCATTTTTTATGACTAGTTAACTTACCACGACGATAATCATCATTATCCATTGCAGGTAAGTCATCATGAATCAAGGAATATGTGTGAATTAATTCAATCCCACAAGCAATTCTAATTTCAGGCTCTTCTATTTTGCGTCCTAATGTATTCAAGATTGCCAAAAACAAAAGGGGTCTTAATCTTTTACCACCAGCCATAACTGAATAAGCCATGATCTGACTAATTTTCTTGTCATCAACTTCTGAAGCTAAATGTTTAGCTAGATAATCATCAATTACTGGTGTCCAATCTTCTTTAAAATATTCAAATGCTGTCATATTAATCCTCTGGAGCTGCTGCATTATTTGGATCTAGTTCATGTTCAGTACCATCACTATCAATCAACTTGGCTACAGTTTCTTCTGCACTAGTCAACTTTTTATCTAGTTCACGACTAATCTTTACTCCTTCTTGAAATTCCTTTAAAGCATCTTCAAGTGGTACATTTCCGTTTTCAAGATTAGTGACAATTTTTTCTAAACTATTTAATTGTTCTTCAAAATTATTTTTCTTTGTTGGCATATTTATTTCCTTACCTCTGTAACTGTCGCTGTAACTTGTCCATCTTTAAAATGAAGATTTAAATGATCATCTTTTTTAATTTGATTAACTGAACTAATAGTTTCTCCATCTTCATTAGTAGTATAAACAAAGCCACGTTCTAAAGTTTTAAGTGGACTATAATCATCAAGTTGTTGAACTACTTTACTAAAATCACTACGCTTACTCTTTAGATAATGACGCATATTGTCATTTAACTGTTTAGTCAAAAAATTTTCTTGTTGTTTCATTCCTGCAATTTGCTTATCAGGACTAACGCTGAGCAAACGCTGTTTTAATAAACGATAATTTTGCAAAGAATTATTCACTTTATTTTGAATACTATTTTGCAGGCGCTGCTTTAATAAATCAACTTGTTGAATTTGTTGATCATAAAGTCGGGTAGGTTCTCTCATAATTACAGAGTTTTTAATTCGATTTAAACGATCTCGTTTTTGGCTAATATTATTTTGCATTCCTGCAATTAACCGACTCTGTAATTGATGAATTCCTGCCAATTCATCTGCCAAATTAGGCGTCGCATACTCAGCGGCTGCAGTTGGCGTAGCCGCCCGTGCATCAGCTACTAAATCACATAAAGTAGTATCTGTTTCGTGTCCTACTGATGAAATAACCGGCATTGGCATTGCATAAACTTGCCGTACTACTTCCTCTTCATTAAAAGGCCACAAATCTTCTAGTGATCCACCACCACGACCAATAATCATTACATCATATTTATCGCCTTGTGCAGCAATCTGGCGCATGGCTTTAACTAATGAATCAGCCGCAGTATCGCCTTGTACTTGTGCTGGGAATAGATCAATTTCCGCATGAGGAAAGCGGCGGTTAGCTGTCACCATAATATCATGAATAACAGCTCCAGAAGCACTAGTTACGACTGCGATCCTATCAGGAAAACGTGGCAGTTTTCTTTTATGCTCTGGATTAAATAAGCCTTCCTTAGCTAATTTAGCTTGAAGTTGCTTTAATTGTTCATAAAGCGCTCCAAGTCCGGCCGGTTCCATATTCTCCGCATAAAACTGATATGAGCCCTGTGGTCCATAAACGCTAACATAGCCAACTACATATACCTTCATTCCTTCTTCAGGCTTGAATTTCACCTTATCAAAGTAGGACCGAAACATCACCACATTAATTTTAGACTTTTCATCTTTTAATGAAAAATACTGATGTGAATTTCGACGATAACGAAAGTTAGACAATTCACCTTGCAAAAACACCTTATGCAAGTAAGGATCATTTTTAAATTTTTGCGTAATATAATAATTTAAATCTGTAACCGTTAAATACTTATTATCGGTCATTTATTTTGTCTCCTAGTCAATTTAACTACTGCTTCCATCAAGAATTGCACAGTTAAGGGACCTACACCACCTGGAACAGGAGTAATATAACTGGCCTTTTCTTTTACTTTATCAAAATCTACATCACCGACTAATTTACCATCAACGTGGTTCATACCAACATCAACCACAACTGCACCATCTTTAACCATATCTGCTTTAACTAAAAATGCCTGACCAGTTGCAGAAACTAAAACATCTGCCTTTTTAGTAATTTCACCCAAATTCTTAGTTCTTGAGTGCGCAATCGTAACTGTAGCATTTTGTTCCAACATTAAAGCTGCTAAAGGCTTACCTACAATATTGCTGCGGCCAATAATTACAACGTTTTTACCTTCAAGTGGAATTTCATAATGCTTAAGTAAAGCAATGATCCCTTCGGCAGTAGCTGGTTCTACAAAATGGTTACCCATCCAAAGATGACCAATATTAGCTGGAGTTAATCCATCTACATCTTTATTAGGATCAATTCTTTCTAGCAAGGCATCCGCATCAATTTGTTTAGGAGCTGGCAATTGTACCATTAAACCATTGATTGCTGGATCTGCATTTAATTTATCAATTAAAGCTAAAGCTTCTTCTTGCTTTGTATCAGCCGACATTTGATAGATGTCTTGGATAATACCCATTTTTTCAGCACGACGCTTTTTAGTTCGAACATAGATTTTGCTTGCAGGATCGTCCCCAATATTTATTACGCAAAAATGTGGCGTTATTCCCTCATCTTTTAATTTCTTAACCTTTTCTTTAAGATTTTGACCTAATAAATTTGCAAATGCCTTACCATCAAGAATTTTTCCCATTATTTTTTCTCCTTATTACTAAAAAATAGCCGGCAAAGCTGCCGGCTATTCAATCGTTATTAAACAAAGTTTGCTAACATACCATTAATAAATGGTTTTTCTTTTGGCTCAGCAAATTCGTCACATAAATTTAAAGCTTCATTAACTGCTGCCTTAGGATCAATTTCATCACTATTCTTAATTTCAAAAAGTGCAACTTCCATAATAGCAACAACTATTTGACTTACACGTTCAAGACGCCAGCCCTTTTTCAAATGACTAGTTAATTCAGACTGCAAATCTTCACGATTTTCAAGTACGCCTTCAATTAGTTTCTTTGAATAGGCAGAAAGCTGTTTTAAATTAAGAGTTGCGACGACTTTTGCTTCCACATCTTCAGCAGTTAAATCTGGCTCTTGATTAGCCAAATATACTGCTTGCATAGCAACTTTTCGACTTTCGTGTTGGTTCATTATCTCTCTATTCATCCTCCGGAAACAGCTCTGAGGTGGTTTGACTTTCTTCAGCGTCATTTTCATCTTCTGGGAAAGCTAAGCCTACCACATGAACATTGATTGACTTAAGTTCAAGGTCAGTCATTTGTAACAATTGAGCCTTCAATTCCTTTTGAATTTCCATTCCCACTTTAGGAACATTAACGCCACTTTCAAGGTAGACATAAACATCAGCAATTAATTTATTATCTTCGTCAACTTTTACGTTAACGCCCTTACCGTGATCTTCACGGCCAAGAACCCAATTAAGTCCTGACTTTAAGCTACCACGCATTCCAGCAACGCCATCAATTTTTTCAGCAGCAATCCCCAAAATAACTTCTAGAACACTTGGATCAATTTTAATTTGTTCGCTGTTTTCTTCACCACTTAAGAGAATTTTTGAACTATCTGCCATTTTGTTACCTCAAAAAACTACTTATTTGCACGTGATACGTATGTACCATCAGAAGTGTTGATAGTTAATACGTCACCTTCGTTAATAAAGAATGGTACGTTAACTACCAAACCAGTTTCCATAGTAGCTGGCTTACCACCACCTGATGAAGTATCACCCTTGATGTTTGGTTCAGTCTTAGCTACCTTCAAATCAACAGTATTAGGTAATTGAATACCTAAAGTTTCACCTTCGTGCATGATTACGTTAACTACCATGTTTTCTAACAAGTAGTTAGCTTCATCCTTGATTTGTTCATTTGGAATAGCTAATTGATCGTAAGTTGAAGTATCCATGAATACGTAACTTGAACCGTCATTGTACAAGTATTGCATTGACTTAGTTTGAATATCTGCAGTTTCAACCTTTGCAGTTGAACGGAAAGTATATTCTTGGACAGCACCGGTTCTCAAGCTCTTAAGCTTTGAACGTACGAATGCACTACCCTTACCTGGTTTTACGTGTTGGAATTCAACAATACGCCATAAATCGTTATTGTATTGAATAGTTAAGCCATTCTTGAATTCGTTTACTGAAATCATTGTCATAATAAGTCCCTCATTTCTACAATTATTATCTTACCAATCTTAGACCGTTTTGGCTATAACTTCGGCCTATTAAAATATTAACTATAATGAAATTAACTCATCTTTAGGCAAAGTAGATAAAGTTTCAGGCGCTTGATCATGAATCAAAATATCATCTTCGATTCTAACGCCGCCTTTATCAGGTAAATAAATCCCTGGTTCAACAGTGTGAACCATATTATTAACTAGTTTAGTTGTCCTAAAAGGCAGAGCAGGTTGACATAATTCATGGATTTCAAGACCAATTCCGTGACCAATACCATGACCAAAGTATTTACCATAACCTTGCTCAGTTATATAATCACGAGCTGCCTTATCAACATCGTGGCCTGTATTTCCTACAACGGCTGCTTCAATACCTCGGCGCTGTGCTTCATGGACAATATCATAAATCTTGTGCATTTCCTCATCAACGTCACCTAAGGCAACCGTTCTAGTAATATCAGCTGCATAACCATGATAAAAACTACCAAAATCAATGACGATCATATCGCCTTCTTCAAGTTCCTTGTTACTAGCTACGCCGTGAGCCCAAGCCGAGCGCACACCTGAAGCAACAATTGTCTCAAAGTCTGGGCCGTCTCCACCATTTACTTTAAAAAGATAATCTAGTTTAGCACCAATTGCACGTTCCTTTACGCCAGGCTTGATCATTGGCAAAATACCTTTGAAACTTTCCATTGATATATCAATAGCTTTGCGTAAAGCAGCAATTTCAAGTTCATCTTTTACATTTCTGACACGTTCGACTAGTTCTTCAACCATTTCAAAATTAAGATCTGGATTTAATTCCTTTAATTTTGAAAATTCACTAGCTGAAACAAATTCACCTTCTACCAAAACCTTTTTGATATTCATTTTCTTAAGGGCTTTAGTCAATTCTTCATAGTCACTTGAATGTTTCATTATTACATTCATTTCACCTGGAGCTTGCGCCTTAATTTGCCCTGCAAAACGTGAATCTGACAAAAGAATTCGCTCACCACTGGCCGTCAATATTAATTGTGCCTCTTCGCCAGTAAAATTAGTAAGATAACGATAATTAGCTTGATTAAAGATAATCATAGCATCTGCGTTATGTTCCTTAATCAAAGCTGTAACTTGATTAATACGATGGTTAATTAATGTAAGTAATTCCTCTTTATTTTCCATAATCAGATACCTTCTTTGCGTAATATATTTATTAATTATACTAAATCTGCTATGGAAAATACCATAAAAAAAGACGGGTGGCACTAGCTACCCGCCTTATTTTATATCTGAATTACTTAGCTTCTTCAGCTGGGTATACAGAAACTTGCTTCTTGTACTTGCCAAGACGTTCAAACTTAACAACGCCGTTAACAAGTGCAAATAAAGTGTCGTCTCCACCTTGACCTACGTTCTTGCCTGGGTGAATCTTAGTACCACGTTGACGGTAAATAATAGTACCTGCGTGGATAGTTTGACCGTCACCAGCCTTAGCGCCTAAACGACGACCAGCTGAGTTACGACCGTTGGCAGTAGAACCGCCACCCTTGTGGTGGGCAAATAATTTCATACCTAAAATATTCATAATCATTTCACCTCTGAATTAAGCTTCAATCTTTTCAACTGTAACCTTAGTGTAAGGTTGACGGTGACCATACTTGCTGTGTGAGTGCTTCTTAGGCTTGTACTTGAAAGTTACAACCTTCTTTTCCTTACCTTGCTTTTCAACTTTAGCAGTTACCTTAGCACCATCTACTAATGGAGTACCAACCTTAACGTCGTCGCCATTAGCAACAAGGATAACTTCGTCAAAAGTTACTGAGCTACCTTCTTCAGCATCAAGCTTTTCTACAAATACGCTGTCGCCTTCTGCAACTTTGTATTGCTTACCACCGGTCTTAATAATTGCGTACATTTGTACACCTCCGAAAAAATACTTAGACTCGCCGAACTGAGGTGCTTCTTACTCAAGAAGACTTCTAACCCCGAGCCGTGCGGTTGCAGATGTGGAGGTCTCCACAAATACAACTCTTATAGTTTACTACCTAAAAAAGAATTTATCAATAAAAACAAAGCAGATATTAGTTATCTTTTGCTTCTTTATAGTCAATTGTTTGTGTTCCCTCGTAAGCAGGTAATTTATTTTCCGCACGATATAGTGCTCTTTCAAATGACCTATAACCTTTTGATGACGAAACTGCAAATTTCACCCCATATTTTGAAGCAAATTCTTGAATATTCCAAGTCGCATCATGAGCAGCATATGCTGTCATCAAAATCACAATATCAAGATCTTTAATTTGGCGTTCCATGACCTTCTTTTTACCTTCAAAGGCATCAATTGGAATCGGAATGCCATTATAACGATTAACTATTCCCTCTAAAACTCCTTCGTTTTGATTATCACCAATTGCAATACCTACTCGTTGATAGTGCAGATTCATATCTAATTTAGTTAATTCTTCTGCTGCTTTATCTTTGCTCTTGTCTTTCTTCTTATAAGAAAGGTCTGATTGTTTAGGTGGATCTACTTGATAAATCCAGCGAATTTGTACGGCATCAGCAGGATTTTTCTTAATGCGAACATCCCCAGTATACCAAGCTAAATCAACAATTGAGCCATCTTCCAAATGAATATTTTCACCTTGATAATAGCTTGAATCTACTGGAATGGTTATTGCCTTACCTCTGATGCGTAATTTTTGTCCTTTAATATTACGCGTAATTGCCAATTGTCCAGTTCGACCTTGCACAACCGCATAACGAAATTCCTCAATCGGATCATAATCTCGCGTACGTAATTTGCGATAGCCAACAACACGTAAAATTTCAGCTTCAAAATGAGGATTCTCTCGATCTTCTAGTGCTTCTACAATATCTCCGCTTTTCAAATTAAGCGAATGAATTTGTGATTCCTTAATGCGATAAACAATTTGACCATCATCATTAATTAAATTGCAACCAGAAAGTGCACGGATAACTGTATAGCGTCTACCTTTACGATAATCACGCTTAGGTTGCTCTTTAGGCTTCATCGCATCTTCAAAAATCTTTTTATTGATTGCCTCTTTAGTAGTCTTTGACTTTTGAATCGCTTGGTCTAGTTTGCCTAAAACATTGCCATAACGTTTACCCACACCAGGAACAAAAGTTAATTTATGTAGAGCTTCCAATGAAGTTTTCTTAGCTTTTTCATTCCCTGGTGTTTCGATTAAATTAGTTAATCCCATCAATAGTTGCTTAAATTGCTTCAAATCTGCATTTCGTTGGGCAATTGATTGAGTATTGGCATTTTTCTTTGGAGCGCTTTTTACTTTTGGTTTGTCCACATTTCCGCCATCAGCCATAGCAATAATTGCTTTGATGGCATTTAAACTGTTGGCTAAACTTTTGTCGTCTGCCTCCGTTTTATTTAAAATTACTTTGATATTATTACGATAATCGTACATATTTTCACCACTTTTTCAATTTAGCTATATTGTTTTATTTTTACTTACTTTAAGTATATATCAAACCTTTTGCTTTTTAAGTTAAGTCTCACTATAATCTAATAAAAATGATATTGAGACAACGAGGAGGACAATTATGGCTAAAACTCATCCCGAAGACTTAGACTGGAATAAACTCGGCTTTAAGTATCACGATTTGCCTTATCGCTGGGTTGATGAATTTAAAGATGGTAAATGGCAAGGCGGCCACTTAACCCAAGACTCATCAATTACCTTTAATGAAGCAGCTGAAGAACTGCACTATGGCCAAGAGGTCTTTGAAGGACTTAAAGCTTATCGCAGAAAAGATGATGGCATTAATTTATTTAGACCTGAACAAAATGCTAAAAGAATGGCTAACTCTGCAAAACGACTATTAATGGAGCCTTATCCTGAAGACGAATTTATTAAAGCCGTTAAGGAGGTTGTTAAAGCTAACCAAGACTTTGTTCCTCCTTATGGTTCTGGCGGAACGCTCTATATTCGCCCATTCATGATGGGGATGCAGCCAATTGTCGGCGTGTCACCATCTGAGACTTATCAATTTAGAATTTATGCCACTCCAGTCGGAGCTTATATTAAAGGACTTAAGCCAATGCCTTATGAGGTCAGCGATTACGACCGTGCAGCTCCAGCCGGTACTGGCCAAGCAAAAACTGCCGGTAATTATGCCAGCAGCTTAATGCCATCATTAATTGCCAAGAAAAATGGATTTGCGGATGCTCTTTATTTGGATCCTAAAGAACACAAATACATTGATGAATTTGGTGGTGCCAATTTCTTCGGTATTACTAAAGATGGTCAATTCCAAACACCTAAATCAGATTCTATCTTGCCATCTATTACTAAGCGTTCAATTTTAAAGATTGCGGAAGAGCTTGGACTTAATCCAATTGAAACAAAAATTCCAATCGATGATGTTGATCGCTTCGTTGAAGCAGGTGCAATGGGAACGGCCGCAGTTATTTCACCAGTCGGCTCACTTACCTACCAAGGTAAAAAGCATGCCTTCGGTGACGAAACCAAAGTAGGCCCAATTACACAAAAACTTTATGATACGTTATTTGGCATCCAAGTCGGCGATTTAGAAGACAAATATAATTGGATAGTTAAGTTAAGTTAAATTAATTTTATCAAGGATTTATCTCGATATTTTATCGAAGTAAGTCCTTATTTTTTATCCAAATTTTCATACAATGGCGCCAAGTCCATAATTGCCTGTGTAATAAAGTCTTCCATATTAACATCATGTTGCTGATCTCTAAAAATAAATTTCCCTATCAAAAACGTTGCATCTTTGAGATCTGATTTAAATTGTGTCTGAATATCGCTTTGCTTTAAATAATCATTTAATTTTGTATGCTTATCAAATTCAGAAGACATTTCGCCATTCCAAATATACCAGTCTTGCAAATCAATTTGCTTACTCCAACTAGGAATGTCAGCCAATAGTTTATTATATTGTTCAGGAGCCATTCTTCTTTTTTCACTCTTATAATGCTGAAACATCAAATACACTTGCAATTGTTTCTTATCCAGCATTACGCCAATACAAGGATTAGCATCTGCTAAGTCTTGCAAACGATATGAAGCCCAGTAATGATCGCGCAAATTCCAACCATTAGTCCAGCTCTCTACATGAACTTTAGCAAATTCGCCCGCTGGCATTTTTTTGCTACAGCCTGATTAACAGCCTTCCAAGTTTGCCATACGCCTTTAAATTTGTCCTTTAATTCTGCCACTTCTGCTTCAGTGTGCTGCATTTTGATCTTCTTAAAAGAAAATTCTGGTTGATCAAAAATTTGAAACATTTCATCAGTTAATTGCGTCATATTTATCCCCTAATTCTAAAACGAAAAAATAATCTTTCGCCGATGCAAAAGATTATCTTCAAATTATTAAGCCCTCCATTCTCCGCCTTGACCGTATGAATGCTTACCTAATTCATTAATAATGACATGAATATGTTCCTTAGGAGCGCCTGTATTTTTATGAACGGCTTCAGTAACATCCTTCATTAAGTTAGTAATTTGTTCGTCAGAACGACCTTTAATTAATTCAATGTGTACAAATGGCATAATTCATCCTTCTTTCTTTTTTCCTTTAATTATACAAGTTTTTTCATCGCTTTGTTTCTAAAATTCTCCGATTAAAAAGCACCTCCGCCGCTGCCGCTACCTACACCGCCGGAGGAGCCACCGGAAAAGCCGCCACTGCCGCCAGATGAGGACGACGAACCATAAGATACACCTTCAGAAAAACTACTAGTAAATTTTCTTTCAAAGCCATCACTACCCGTACTATAGAAAGAACTGCCAACGATGAAGCCAGTCGCATTCAATTCATCTTCAGAGAATTCAAGTCTTAATTGCTTTAAAACTTTTTTCGACAAACCAAAGGCAACCGCGTATGGCATAATATCTTCCCATAAAATCAGGTCACCGATATCTTTCATTTTAAATCTGCCAATGTCATCTAGCATCTTTTCAAATCCACGCACTTGACCAGTTTCAAGCGCGCCTTTTTTTGTATACAGACTAATCTTATTATTGCCGATAAAGAAAGCGATAAATTCAATGATAATTAGTAAAATTCCACCACCAACAACACTAGCTGTAGATGAACCAAGTTGGAATATTGCAATCGCCCAGGCAGCAATACTAATCATAATTCCTATGATAGCTAGACTACGATAGTGACTTCTAACCATTTTTAATCCATGATCTAAAAATCCATCTTTTTCGGTCTGTTTATATCTTTTCTTGCACCAGCTATCGAATTTTTTGCCTAATTTTCTGGAAGTATAATTCCTTAATCCCTTGGTTGTAAAAGATTTTCCATCTCCTACCTGTTTAAAGAGAAAATATAACAAATCATCATCTAAGATACTTTCATCTACAATAGAAATTCGATAATTGGTCTTCTTTAAGTGCTTTGTCTTAAACTCCTCAATTTTAATTTTCTTTTTACCAGCAAGTTGCATTAAATATGCTGTAAATGCCTTTGTATCTGGCCAGGTAGCATTATCTAAAACCTGAGCAGTTACTGGATCCACATTAGGAATTTCATAATTATGAGCAAGATCCCGCTCCTTTTTAGGTTTAAAACCTAATTTTTTACCAAAGAATCCCTTGATAATAACTGCTAACCCACTAATCAAAGAAACAAAGGCTAAGCCCCAACCAAAGTATGATTTTCTTTTTCTTCTTTCATTAGCTTCTTTGGCTAGTTGCGCCTCTTGCTTTTCAATCGCTGCTTTTTTATTCTGATCAACAAAATTTTTATTTGCTGCTGTGACAGCGGTAGGGAAAATCGCATGCACTTCGATTCCAACATCACCTGCTACGCCGTCTGCTTTCATAATGACTTTACCCTTTTGTGGCAAAACTTGAGTATAGCCATCTAACGAGCCATGAGCCCATGCTTTTAGCCCTTTTACCGGTTCAGGAAAAACAACTGTAGCTTGAGCATGATCAATGTCGGTATCCCAACCATTCCCAATAATTTTAAAATTTAATTCAGCAGTATCTTTATAATTAGTGATTAAATTTAAAATTTTATAAGAGTATTCAACTTTAATCCGGCTATCTTCCGAAATTCGATGAAAAACCTTAAACCTATAGGAATTATCTTTCTTGGTTAATTGATAAGTATTATTTTTCTCGTTATTTGCAGCAACCACCGGTTGATTATTTACCTTTACTTGAATATCCTTAATTTGCTGTTTTTGCGTTAAATTTTGTCGATAAAAAACGCCATGTGCATCGCTGTCAAAATCATAATATATCTTTCGATGGATCATAACTGAACCATCACGATTAACCTTAGCAGTAACATTCATATCAGTAATGTCATAATCAACATCAGCCTTTACAGGTTGAGTCCAAATTACAAAAATACTTATTAAACTAAGTATTCCTATTAAGTTTAGAAGTTTCTTTTTCATTATTTCCCTCCTTACTTTTTCCAACTTATTTGAAATAATCATATCTTGCCAACACAAAAAAGCGCAAGCAAATTCTGATAAACGAATTCACTTGCGCTTCTATTTATTTTTTATTAATTAAAAGTTACCACACTTAACATACATGTTTTTACCAATACGGTAATAGCTCTTACCATTAATGTGGAATTTTGAACCATATGTCTTAATTGGAGTGCCTTTTCTTAATACACGCCAGCTAGCACGAGAATAACCATTATTCTTATAAACATAAGCATTATGCCTTAAGACACGAGAGTTACCTAAAACATTGCTTGCCATAATGTAACGGTCTGTGCCAACTCTAATAGCGGTCTTACCATTATCAAGCTTAGTTGCTCCACCATAATAATTAATATTGGTATATGCAGCATATGAACCACTTACACGTTCACCCTTCTTATTGTAAACGTATGACTTCTTCATAATGTAGCCAGTAGTTGTTGGTTCATTGTTAGCTGGTTTTGAACTAGTAGCAGGCTTACTTGGAGCTTGAGAAATAGCACCATTGTTTGAAGTTACATTTCCATCAATTGACAATGGAAGAACTGCAACATTACCGTCAACGTTTAAGCCACGCCAGTTATCAGTAAATTGCCAAATTGATACACCGTCCATTGATGGGAAGTAATTAAAGTTAGGATTATCAATTCTACCTGAAATAGCATATGAAGCTACCCATAATGAGTTAGGGTACTTAGCAATTACGCTGCTGGTATCAATGTTGTTTTGCAAAACTGATGAACTTGCATAGAGAAGTGGCTTATAGCCGGCTGCTTTAATTTGATCCATAAATGCAATGATTGCGTTAGCAGTTGGCGTCTTACCACCATAAATATTATTGCCTTGACCAGTTTCATAGTCACAAGCAATATATGAACCCTTTGGCAAACCAAATGCTTGAGCTGCCTCAATAGCGTAATTTGCTTCAGCAACTGCTGCATTAGCATTTGAACTAAATGTAGCAAAATGATATGCCATTGGCATCATATTATTAGAAATAGCTGTTGAGATTTGGTTAGATGCTTTTGGATTACGATAAGAGGTTCCTTCACTTACCTTAACAATAGCAAATTGTGAACCAGCTTGAGCGTGACTTGATAAATCAGCACTTTGGTAACTAGCAACGTCAACCCCAAGAGCACGAGCTGCTACAGAAGTAGTTGCAGCATTAACAGTAACTTGTGGTCTATTTACTTGAGTTACTGCTACGCCAGCCGCACCAAGAGCTGTTGCACATGCCAGTTTCATAATAATCTTTTTGGTAGTAGTCAATCTTCTTTCCCCCGTTATGCGAAAATAATATAAATTCACACTTATTTTTTAAGAAATCAAATTTAGAATAATATCGTTAGCAAATTTAGTCAACAGATTAAGCTTCAATGTAAGAATAACTTAATTATTGTCATGAATTTGTATTATACAATTTTTAGTGGTCAAATGGTGATTAACTTATTTTAAGCACAAAAAAAGCAATACACGCAGTATTGCTTTTATCAGTGATCCGGGTGAGATTCGAACCCACGACCCACAGTTTAGAAGACTGTTGCTCTATCCAGCTGAGCTACCAGACCATTTCGTATGTTTGTATGTCCTCAACAGAACATAAATTATTATAGGTAATATCTTTTAAAAATGCAAGCATATTTTTCAAAAAAATATTTTTTATTTTTAGTTTGAGTATAATTAATTGTGAAAGCGTTTGTTTTTAGAAAAGAGAATAAGAAGATGGAACTTACAAATAAAATTAAAAACTTCCTTCATGAGTATCGCAGTAGTTGTAAGAAAAGCGATGATCATCGTGACAGTGATCTGCCTCATGACATCCCAGAAGTTGAAAGAATCGACAATTTACCTTACGGTCCAGACGAAAAATGGCATACATTAGATGTTTATCTTCCTAAAAAAGAAAGTGCACCCTTCCCTGTCATTATTAATATCCACGGTGGCGGTTGGGTTTATGGTACCAAAGAAACCTACCAATACTATGGCATGGGGTTAGCCAAGCGTGGATTTGCATTTATTAATCCTAACTACCGTTTAGCCCCAGAACATGCAGAATTTCCAGATGAATTAGACGATGTTGATCGTTACATGCACTGGGTCGATGATCATGCAGAAGAATATCGCTTAGACAGAAATAATGTCTTCATTATTGGTGACAGTGCAGGCGGTCAAATGGCAGAGCAATACGTTACCATTTTGGCCAATCCAGATTATGCTAAATTATTCTCATATAAGCCACTTAACTTAAAATTTAGAGCAGTTGGCTTAAACTGTGCCGCATCCTTCGTCTTAACGCCAGACAGCCTTGCAGGCGTGGAAAGTCTTTACTTTACTAAGAATGCAGTTAATAAATATCATGAACAGTTGGATGTAGAAAAATACATTGACCACAATTTCTTGCCTACGTTTTTAATTACTGCCAATAACGACTTTTTACACGACATGCAATTTACACTTTTCGGCTTTTTGCTTGGTCGCGGCGTTCATGCTATTTGTAAATCTTATGGTGATGAAGATAATCCTCGTGGTCACGTCTTTTTCGTTAACCAAAAAGACAGAATCGCAGATATCGCTAACGATGAAGAAATCGAATTTTTCAGACAACACATGAGTAAATGAGGTAATTTATGATTAAATTTTACGGTTATAAACGTTGCTCCACTTCTAGAAAAGCACGCAAATGGATGGACGACCATCATGTTCAGTATGAATTTCAAGATTTAGTTGCAGAGCCGCCTAAAAAAGACGATTTGATTAAATGGATGACTAAGTATCAAGATCGCGGTTTGAAATACTTCTTTAATACACACGGTCAACGTTATCGTGCGGACAATTTAAAAGAAAAAGTACCAACGATGACCATTGAAGAAGCAGCAGAAATGATGTCACAAGATGGCAAGTTAATTAAGCGCCCTCTTGTCGTAGATGACAAGCATCTAACCTGCGGCTTTAAAGAAGATATATTTGAGCAAACTTGGCTATAAAAAATAACCCCTACAAGACTCTATGAAATCTTGTAGGGGTTTCTTTACATTAAATCAATTTTACACATTTACTATGTTTATTCTTCATCTTGGCCCAGTTATTGAAAAACAATACTCCAAAGCCAAGGACCATCACAACACCTAAAAAGATAATCGCATTAGTGGAATTAGCTACAACTAATTCATGTGCAGCGTTAAAATCTGCTGCTTCGTTCATTTGAATAATCAGTCCTGAAAACAACATGGCTAAGCCGTTTAAGGTTAGCAAACCACACAAGACTGTTAGGATTTTCACTTTAATAAGCTTCATAAAACCATGTCCTTCCTTAAATATAATTAGACAAATATTATACACGGTCTAACTTCATAATCAAGAAAAAGACATTGTTAAAAATTATATTTTCAGAATTTGCTTCTTTTTAGCTTGAAATTCTTCTTCAGTTAAAATTCCTTGATCCAGCAATTCTTTCAATTTTTTGATTTGCTCAACCTGCTGATCAAAATCATCATCTTTACCCTGAGCAATTTTGGACCACTTCTTAATGTTATCGGCTAAAATCTCGGCGGGAACTTTATTAATTGAATTAATATCTAAGCTCCGATTACCGACAATTAAAGATAATTCACCGTACATAAGCTGATTCTTTAAGATGACACTTTTAACCTGCTTTAAATCAATAATCTGAGGTTCATCGCTACGTTTTTTCTTCAATATAATCAAATTACGATTGCTGCAAACAAGCATTACATTTTCACTATGCTCATTAATGCCAATCGCTGCATATTGAATTATTTCTTCATCTTTAATAGCTGCAGCCAGCGGTGCTAAATCCTCATCGTTAAACCAAATATCGAATACCCCAGCATCGATCATTTGCTTTTTCAAGCGCTCAGGCAAAGCTAATTTATTAATTTTTGCAATTGCTTGTTGTCCGCGCTGCTCAGCAAAAAATGATTGATTAGCATTCTTTTGTTTTTTACTAAATAAATCGAACAGTCCCATAAAAATATCCTTATATCAATAAAATCTAATTACTTATATTATGGACTATTTTTACTTTACTTAAAATATTTCTTTATTGATTTCATTTTTATTGGTTCTCTCACTTCAAACGGGTAAACTATAAGGTAATAATACTGACAAAGGAGAAAAATATGAAATATAACCAATACGCTTATGTTGAAACTGATTTTCAACAACAAGTTAAAGAATTAATCGATATCAACTTCTTACCAAAAAATTATCAAGACTGGGACTTCAGTAGTCTTTTAGCCAAATTAGTTAAAAATGCGATCGCTGAAGCTAAAACCGACGCTGCTAAAAATGCCAAACTTGCTGAATTTGCAGTTTCCGATCACCAGACCTTGGCTGATTTTCTTAAAGAAAAGCCAACAGAAATCGGCACCGAACAATTCTACAACGTTGCTTTGCAACTGCTCGGCTATCACGTTCACTACGACTATCAATTTGATGACCCAACTCGCTTTATGCAAAAAAATGCTTTGCCATTTATGCAAGACATCAGCGACAATCACAAATTGATCTCAGCCTTCTACCGTTTGCTCAACACTCGTAGTAAGAATGGTCAAATCTTGCTCGATGTGATGGCTGGTAAAGGCTACTTCACTCAGTTCTGGGGTCAAAACAAGTTCAAATTCTTCAATGGCAAATCTATCCCTGTTTTTGACACAAACAAAGTCATCCGCGAAGTCGTTTATGTCGAAACTGATCTTGACACTGATCATGACGGTAAGAGCGATTTAATCCAAGTTACTGTTTTCCGTCCTGCAGAAACCAATAAGGGATTAAAAGTACCCGCACTTTACACCGCATCCCCATACTTCGGTGGCATCATCGCCAACGAAAAACGAAACCACAACGTTGATGAAAACTTGTCCGATGCAAGTACTTGGAACGACCCACAATATGAACACTCACCAATCGTTAAGGCAGAAAAGCCAGATGGTTCAAGCCACCCAGCAACTGAAGAAGCAGTTCACAAGTCATCTTACCCATTAAACGAATATATGCTTGCTCGTGGTTTTGCTAGCGTCTTTGCTGGTGCCATCGGTACGCGCGGCAGTGACGGTGTCAGAATTACCGGTGCACCTGAAGAAACTGAATCAGCTGCAGCTGTCATTGAATGGCTGCATGGCGATCGTATTGCCTACACTGACAGAACTAGAACTGTTCAAACTAAGGCTGACTGGTGCAACGGCAACATCGGGATGACTGGTCGTTCATACTTGGGTACTTTGCAAATCGCTATTGCAACTACTGGCGTCAAGGGTCTGAAGACTGTTGTTTCTGAAGCTGCGATTTCATCATGGTATGACTACTACCGTGAACACGGTTTGGTTATTGCTCCTGAGGCTTGCCAAGGTGAAGACCTCGACCTTTTGGCTGAAACTTGTCAATCTAACTTGTGGGATGCAGGTTCCTACCTCAAGATCAAGCCAGAATACGACAAGATGCAAAAGGAATTACTTGAAAAAGAAGACCGTGAAACTGGTCAATACTCTGACTTCTGGGAAGCTAGAAACTACCGCCACCACGCTGATGGCATCAAATGTTCCTGGATCTCAGTTCACGGTTTAAACGACTGGAACGTTAAGCCAAAAAACGTCTACAAGATCTGGCAGCTAGTATCCAAGATGCCAATGAAGCATCATCTCTTCTTGCACCAAGGCCCTCACTACAACATGAACAATTTTGTCTCAATCGACTTCACAGATTTAATGAATCTTTGGTTTGTTCATGAGTTGCTCGGTCTTGAAAACAATGCCTACAATCAATGGCCAACAGTCATGATTCAAGATAACCTGCAAGCTGATAAGTGGCATGAAGAAAAAGACTGGAGCGATGAATTAGGTCAAGAAAAGATCTACTATCCAACAGATGACCATGAACTTTACCAAGATGGTAACGGCAAGGCAAAGATGAGCTTCACCGATGTTGGTGGCACTGAATTTAAGAAATCTGGCATCTCAGAAAGCGACTGGCAATACAAGTTTATCTGCGGCGACGAAAAATGGACTAAACCAAGTCTACGTTTTGAAACAGATGAATTTATTCATCCTACTACGATCGTGGGTCGCCCAGAAGTCAAAGTAAGAGTCTCTGGTAGCCTTCCAAAGGGTGAAATCTCCGTTGCTTTAGTTGAACTTGGTGAAAGACAACGATTAACTGCTACTCCTAAGTTCTTAATGCGCGGCGGACAAGAATTAGGCTACCGTTTTGGCACTGACACTTTGCAAGAATTTGTTCCAGACAAGAAGACCAAGGCTAAGTTGATCACTAAGGCCCACATGAACATGCAAAACTACAAGGACATGAAGAAGCCTGAAGCAATTGAAGCTGACAAGTTCTACGATTTGGACTTCTTGCTTCAACCTACCTACTACACTATCCCATCTGGTAGCAAACTTGCTTTAATCATCTACTCAACTGATCAGGGCATGACTAAGCGTCCACTTGAAGATGAGACCTACACCGTTGATTTAGCTAATACCGAGATTAAGTTTTACGAAAAATAATTAATAGTAAATAAAGAGACAGATATTCGTATTGGAATACCTGTCTTTTTTATTATTTAAATATTTTTTTATATTCTCCGTATCCAGCCTGATCAAGCTTATCATACGGAATAAATTTTAACGCAGCCGAATTAATGCAGTATCGCAATCCGCCTTTGTCAACTGGTCCATCAGTAAAGACATGGCCCAAATGTGAATCAGCTTCGGGGCTTTTCACTTCTGTTCGCTCCATTCCGTGAGATTGATCACGATGATATGTCAATTTCTTAATCGGTTTAGTAAAGCTAGGCCAGCCGCACCCTGCATCATATTTATCTTCACTAGAGAAAAGCGGCTCACCGGACACCACATCAACGTAGATTCCTTTGTCATAAAAATCATCATATTTTCCTGTAAAAGGGTACTCGGTCGCAGCTTTTTGGGTAACGTTGTATTCTTCTTCGCTTAACTTTTTTAACGCTTCTTCTTTATTAAACATGTTCCGTTCCTCCTGGAAAGAAATTATCGATTTTCTTTTCATAGATATCGAAACGATATCTAGTCAAAAATTCATTAGCAGGATCATAGATTCTTACTTGCAGCATTTCATCTTTGCCATTCATATGTACTTCTTTATTTGGCATATCTAAAAATGGCTTAAAGGCGGCAATCACATTTTGATATGAACTATAAACATGGACGTTTTGTTCAATTACTTCACCATTTTTAGCATATCGCCGTGCACAGATTACATATACAACGTTGTCATTCATAGAAGAGGCTCCTAACTTTTACTTTTCTTGTTTCTTACTATTTTAATTCATTTGCTTACTAAGTAGATAAAAAAAGCAACAGATATCTAAATTAGACATCTGTTGCCAATTTATTAAAATACTGAAGTTAAGACAGCACCAGCTACAATTAATACCAAACCAATTGCAGTATAGATGTAACCCTTCTTGGTCTTTTGTTCATGTAAGAAGATGATACCACCAAGAGTTGAAATAACCACGCAAAGTTGTGACATGACGAAAGCTAAGTTAACACCGTTCATCTTTACTGAAACGATATATGCAAGTGCAGCTACGGCATAAATCAAACCTGCAGGAATAACTTGGTAGCTTTCCTTTTCTTTAACAACGTCAATTTTCTTAGTTGCAAGTAAGTAAATCACAGTGGTGATCAACATACCAATGGTTTCACCGAAGAAAATCATGGTGTTATCGCCCTTCAAAGCCTTAGGAATTGAGCTTGATGTGATGTAACCCAAAGTAGTCAAAACCAAAACGATCATAGTAGTTGTTTGGTTCTTCTTGCCACCTTCGGCAGTACCCTTATCAGTCAATGAAGTACATGCAACACCGATAATCAAGGCCAAAATTCCTAAGAAACCAAAGATCTTAGATTGTGTACTTGCCCATTCGCTGAAGATTAATACTCCGACAAGTGGTACACCAATTAATTGCAAACCGGTTGAAATTGGCATTGTTTCAGAAACACCAACTTTAGAATAACTGTAATACTGTCCGACCTGACCAATTACCCAGGCAGCTCCAGCAAGCATTGCTAACATAAATGTTGTGCCATCAAATGTTGGACGTTTAATGAGAGTCATTACAGCACCAAAGATAAATGCACCGAGCACAGTACCTAAAATTTGGTGGTAAATGTTACTCTTCTTGACCCCAGCAACGAACATCGGCATAAGTCCCCAGCCGATTGCTGGAATGAATAGAAATAAATAACTCATTATTTTTCTCCCCTATATTTGTAAAAAAGTTACAAGGAGCATTGTATCAATGAAAGCGGATACGTTGCAAACGAAAAACAAGTGCGAGTTAAAAAAGATGATCTTTCGATCATCTTTTTTACTTCTTATTTACCTTTAATCCAAACTCTTAGTCGCAAATGATATATTTTCTAGCGATTTAAGCAAGGCATCCGCAGTGTCCAAAGCTGTTAATAACGGAACGTTTTGTTGGATTGCCATTTGTCTAATAATGAAGCCATCTGAATTCTTTTCAATATCATGTCCCATCGTATTGATCACTAAATCAATTTGACCATCGCGTAATTCGTTCAGGATGTTATCGTCAGCATGCTCATCATCATGTACTTTCGTCACGAGTTCTACGTGCAAGTCGTTCTTTTTAAGGAAGTTGGCTGTACCCTTAGTTGCAAAGATTCTGTAACCAATTCGTGCAAAGCGCTTCGCAATTGGCAAAATCTTTTCTTTATCTCTATCTTCAATAGTAAGAAGAACATTGCCATTCTCAGGTAGTTTCATCTTAGCACCCGCAAATGCCTTGTATAATGCCTTGGCAAAAGTATGATCACTACCCATTACTTCACCAGTTGATTTCATTTCTGGTCCAAGGTATGAGTCAACATCAGCTAACTTACTAAAGCTGAAGACTGGTGCCTTAACTGAGATCATATCAGGTTCTGGTGCCAAGCCATCACTGTAGCCTTGTTCAGCCAAGGTTTCACCCATAATTACACGCGTAGCAACTTGAGCCATTTCAATACCAGTAATCTTACTCAAGAATGGAACAGTTCTACTTGCTCGCGGATTTACCTCAATTACATAGACATCCCCATCGCGCACAATAAACTGGATGTTCATAATTCCCTTACAGTTCAGAGTCAAAGCCAATTTTCTAGTTACGTCGGTAATCTTTTCCTTAACTTCTTCAGTGAAGGTTTGTGGTGGGTAAACTGCCATTGAGTCACCTGAGTGAACACCAGCGTGTTCGATGTGTTCCATAATACCTGGTAAAAGCACATCCTTACCGTCACAGATCGCATCAACATCACATTCACGACCATCCAAGTAGTCATCGACCAAGATCGGGTGATCAGCCGCAATATCTACGTGGTCTTGCAAGTATTCTTCAAGTTCATCCTTGCTGTAGACAATTTCCATTGCCTTACCACCCAAGACATAACTTGGACGAACCAAAACTGGGTAGCCTAATTTTTCTGCAGCTTCGATAACGCCTTCGTGAGTAGTTGCAGTTAAACCCTTTGGTTGGTTAAGCTTCAAGTCCTTGATGATTTCATCGAATAACTCACGGTCTTCTGCACGGTTAACGTCCTTAACCTCGGTACCCAAGATCTTAACGCCATGCTTTTCAAGACCAGCTGCCAAGTTGATTGAAGTTTGACCACCGAATTGAACGATTGTACCTACTGGCTTTTCCAAGTCACAGACGTTCAAAACATCTTCAAGAGTCAATGGTTCAAAGTAAAGCTTGTCAGAGACTGAGAAGTCAGTTGAAACAGTCTCAGGGTTTGAGTTAATAACAATAGCTTCATAACCCATCTTTTGTAAAGCCTTAACACAGTGAACAGTTGCGTAGTCAAATTCTACACCTTGACCGATTCTGATTGGGCCTGAACCAATTACGACAACTGATTTCTTACCTGACTTATGTGATTCGTTTTCTGCATCATAAGTTGAGTAGAAGTATGGGGTCTTTGATTCAAATTCTGCGGCACAGGTATCAACCATCTTGTAGACTGGAATGATGCCGTTAGCTTTTCTGAAGTTTCTTACATCATCTGCGGTTTCGCCCCACAAGTTGGCAATGGTTGGATCGCTGAAGCCGTATTTCTTAGCAAGGCGCAGTGTATCTACATCGTCTTTGTTTTCTTGCAAAGTCTTTTCCATTTCGACCATGTGCTTTACGATATCCAAGAAGTAGAAGTTAATCTTAGTTAATTCATGCACATCTTCCAATGTATAGCCACGTCTGAATGCTTCAGCTAAGTAGAATAAACGGTCGTCTTGTGCTTTTACTAGTTTTTGTTCAAGCTTATCATCACTAGCTACATGAGCTTCTTCAGAGTAAAGATCCTTTTCATCGATTTCAAGAGATCTAACAGCCTTTTGCATAGCTTCTTCTGCAGTTCTACCGATGGCCATAACTTCACCGGTAGCCTTCATTTGAGTACCTAAAACTCTGTCAGCCTTAGGGAACTTATCGAATGGCCAGCGAGGGATCTTGCAGACAACATAATCAAGAGCTGGTTCAAATTCGGCATAAGTAGTACCAGTTACAGGGTTCTTGATTTCGTCCAAAGTCATACCAATAGCAATCTTGGCAGCCATCTTAGCAATTGGATAACCAGTAGCCTTTGAAGCCAAGGCACTTGATCTAGAAACTCTTGGATTAACTTCGATAACGTCATAGTTAAAGCTGTTAGGATCAAGGGCAAGCTGTACGTTACATCCCCCTTCAATCTTAAGCGCACGAATCAAACGGAGTGAACAATCACGAAGCATTTGGTATTCCTTGTCTGACAAGGTTTGACTTGGTGAGAAGACAATTGAGTCACCGGTGTGAATACCAACTGGATCGAAGTTTTCCATACAGCAGACTATCATCGCATTGTCATCGTGGTCACGCATTACTTCAAATTCGATTTCCTTGTAACCAGCAATGGATTTTTCAATCAAACATTCAGTTACTGGTGAAAGTTCCAAACCGTTCTTTGCAATTTCAGCTAATTCTTCACGGTTGTGACAAATACCACCACCAGTACCACCCATTGTGAAGGCAGGACGTACAATGATTGGGTAGCCGATTTCGTCACCAAATGCCAAAGCATCTTTAACTGTATTAACAGTCTTTGATGGTGGCACAGGTTCGCCTAACTTCTTACATAATTCCTTGAACTTCTCACGGTCTTCAGCTTGTTCAATTGAATCAAGCTTAGTACCCAAAAGTTCAATGTGAAGTTCATCCAAGATACCAGTTTTTGCAAGAGCTAATGCCATATTTAAACCTACTTGACCACCCAAGGTTGGCAAAATAGCATCTGGGTATTCTTGACGAATGATTCTTGAAATTGATCCAACAGTCAAAGGTTCAATGTAGACTTTGTCAGCGATTGTCGTATCAGTCATGATAGTTGCTGGGTTGGAGTTAACCAAAACAACTTCGTAACCTTCTTCGCGAAGAGCCAAACAAGCCTGAGTACCAGAATAGTCGAATTCTGCGGCCTGACCAATAATAATTGGACCAGAACCAATCACCATAATCTTATGAATATCTTTTCTCTTAGGCATGACGCTCTTCTTCCTTTCTTTGGTCAATCATTGACATAAAGTCATCAAATAGTGAAACCTCATCGTGTGGTCCTGGAGTTGCATCTGGGTGGAACTGTACTGAAAATGCTGGATACTTTTTGTGGCGAAGACCTTCAACAGTACCGTCGTTTACTTCAACGTGAGTAATCATTAAGTTGTCTTTATCAACTGAGTCAGCATCTACAGCATAGCCGTGGTTTTGTGAAGTAAAGCCGATGTTGCCCGTAGCAATTTCACGAACTGGATGGTTGAAACCACGGTGACCGAACTTCATCTTGTAGGTATTAGCGCCGTTGGCTAAAGCAAAGACTTGGTGTCCCATACAAATACCCATCAATGGCACATATTTTTCTACTTCACGAACCATGTTTGTAGCACCATTTGCGGCCATTTCTTCTGGGTCACCAGGGCCGTTTGAAAGAAGAACACCATCTGGATGAAGGTTTAAGACTTCTTCAGCAGTTGCAGTATATGGCAAGACGATACAGTTACAGTCACGTTCGGCAAGTTCACGTAAAATACTGTGCTTGATACCAAAGTCGATCACTACGATGTTGCGCTTTGAACCTGGAACCGGATATGGACTCTTAGTTGATACGCGGCTGATTATGCCTTGAGTTACATTTTCAGTTTGTAAAATCTTGGTGATCTTTTCTGCATCTTCCTTAGAATCTACAATCTTACCTCTTAAAGTACCGTGAACACGGAGCTTTTTAACTAAGGCACGGGTATCAATTCCTTGAATACCTGGGATATCCAAATGCTCTAAGAACTTAGGCAAAGTTGTTTGCATTCTCCAGTTGTCCGGATGGCGGGCAACTTGGTGGCAAATCACGCCCTTGATCTTTGGTTCAAGTGATTCATAGTCGGCTAAGGTAATACCGTAGTTGCCGATCAATGGGTTAGTGAAAACCAAAATTTGGTCTGCATAACTTTGATCAGTAATTGCTTCTTGATAGCCGGTCATCCCTGTTGTGAATACAACTTCACCGGTTGTTTCACGATCGGCGCCAAAGCCTTCACCGGCATAAACACTGCCGTCTTCTAAAATTAAATAGCGCATTGACATTTACTCTGCTCCTTCCTGGTATACAACCTTACCATCAACCATTGTCATCACAGTTGAGCCATAAACCTTATGACCAGTAAATGGAGTGTTAACTCCCTTAGACTTGAAGTCTGCTTCCTTGATTTCTTTTTCATGTTCCAAATCAAAGATTGCGATATCAGCTGGCTTGCCTGGTTCAAGAACGCCGGCGTCTTTAAGACCAAAGGTCTTAGCTGGTCTATCGCTAAGCCATGACAATAATTGTTCGAGAGTAAAGACCTTTTCGTTTTTTACAAACTTAGTATATAGCGTACTGAAAGCAGTTTCACTACCTGTGATACCAAAAGCCGCACCTTTCATTCCGCCTTGCTTTTCTTTCTTAGCATGAGGCGCATGGTCAGTAGCAATCAGATCAATTGTGCCATCAAGAAGTCCTACTAAAAGTGCTGCTTGATCTTCCTTAGTTCTTAGTGGTGGATTCATCTTGAAGTAGCCGTTGTCTTTTGGAATATCGTCACCAGTTAAAAGAATGTGGTGAGGAGCAACTTCACAAGTAACATTGATTCCGCGAGCCTTTGCCATGCGGACAAGTTCAACGCTAGTCTTAGTTGAAACGTGGCAGATATGGTAGTGAACGCCAGTCTTTTGAGCCAAGAGCAAGTCACGAGCAATCTGCGTGGTTTCAGCAAGTTCAGTGACAGGTGGTAAGTTCAATCTTTCTGCAGTCTTACCTGCGTTAACGGTACCGTGATTAAAGAGTGAATCGTCTTGTGCGTGGGTCGCAACGATCAAGTTATTTTCCTTAGCTTTTTGCATAGCCAAGTACATGGTTTGAGCTGTTTGTACACCGTGGCCATCGTTACTCAAAGCAAAGGCACCAGCTTTTTTCAAGGCTGCATAGTCAGGAATGACATCGGTTGTCTCATCATTGGTGATTGGACCATATTGGAAAATGTGAACTACGCCTTTTTCCTTGTTTTCCTCAACCATTTTCTCCATTAATTCTGGAGTGTTAGGCACAGGAGTTACGTTAGGCATAGCACCTACTGTGGTAAAGCCGCCGCGGGCAGCTGCTTCACTACCTGTTCTAATATCTTCCTTATATGTTTGACCAGGATCACGGTAGTGAACGTGGACATCAACTAAACCTGGGCTGACCAACTTGCCTTTGGTATCAATTACTTTATCGCCTGTTAAATCAGTACCGATTGCCTTAATTTTGTCATTTTCAATTAAAACGTCTGCTTTAACTAAGTGACCATTTTGATAAACGGTACCGTTCTTAATTACTGTTGTCATTATTCGAGACCTCCGAGCTTTCTTCCGCGTAATACTGCTTCAATCATGGCCATTCTCATAAATACACCATTTTGCATTTGACGGACAAACATGCACTTGTCGCTTTCTACCAAGTCACCGCTAAGTTCAACGTCGTGGTTGATTGGACCTGGATGCATGATGATTGTGTCAGGCTTTAATTCGTTGTAGCGTTTATGGTTGATGCCGTATTTTTCATGGTAAGCTTTAGCATCAAATTTCTTTTCATTAGGATCACCTGCGTGACGTTCATGTTGTACTCTTAAAAGCATCATGACATCCATGTCAGGGATTAATTTATCTAATTCTTCATACTTACCGTATTTATCAAATTTTTTGTCGTACCAGTAGCTTGGACCTGAGAAGTAAACTTCTGCACCTAATCTAGTAAGAAGTTCCATGTTACTCTTAGCCACTCTTGAGTTAGTGATGTCGCCGACGATGGCTACCTTCAAGCCCTTAAAGTGGCCGAAGTGTTCGTGAATAGTCATCATGTCGAGCATACATTGACTTGGGTGTTGGCCGCTGCCATCACCTGCGTTGATCACACCGATGTTTAAGTGTTGGTGTTCTTTCAAGTTGATCAAATCGTTGTAGTATTCATTTTGTGAGTGGCGGATCACTTCAAGATCGACGCCCAAAGCGTTCATGATTAATGAAGTGTCGTATAAAGTTTCACCTTTGTTAACAGATGAGTGAGCTGGATCAAATGGGATAACTGTTAAGCCCAATTTTCTTTCAGCCATTTCAAAACTCGTATGCGTTCTGCTTGAGTCTTCGAAAAACATGTTGGTTACGTAAACCGGCTTAGTTAAGCGAGGTGTTGCGCCGCCCTTTTTGAAGTATTCAGCTCGTTTGATTAAAGCTTCAACTTCATCGACATGCAAATTTTCAACACTAACAAAATGTGGTAAACTGACAAGATTTAAATTTTCCATTTTCTATTCTTTCTATCAAAAAAGCCTGAAGCATTTAATTGCTCCAGGCTTTTTCTTCGCACTTTTGTATACGAAAAACTAAGCAACCCTTCTGGCCCTCTCTGGAGTCAATTAAATGGTTGAATTATTTACTTTTTCTATTTTTTATTTTGGCAAAGCCTTCAATTCAACTGAATCTTTGCCGTCCTTTTCAACTACATTAACAGCGACTTGTTCGTCGGCAGAAGTTGGAATGTTTTTACCAACAAAGTCGGCACGGATTGGCAATTCACGGTGACCACGGTCAACCAAAACTGCCACTCTGATCGAACTTGGTCGACCAACGTGCATCAAAGCATCCATCGCAGCTCTAATTGTTCTACCAGTGTAAATAACATCGTCGATCAAGACAACGTGCTTGTCATCGATGTTAACACCAACTTGATCAGAGTTAACAACTGGATCTTGCTTTAAGGATGCATCATGACGATCATCACGGTAAAGGGTGATGTCAAGTTGACCAACTGGAACATCAACACCTTCAAGTTTTTGAATTCTGTCATGGATGCGGTTAGCCAAGTAAACGCCACGCGTCTTAATTCCAACTAATACTAGATCATCGGTACCCTTATTTTGTTCGATGATTTCGTAAGTAATACGCGTAAGCGCACGCTTCATTGCAAGTGCATCCCAAATTTCTTTTGCCAATTTAATAGCCTCCTAATTTTTGCCCATTAAAAAAGCTCCCATTCTTCTCTGAGACTAGGAGCTTTCTGTAAAGTCGAAACTTAATTTAAGCCTGCCTTGCTAGCCTCACGGGACTAATTTTAAAGGACATTTATTGCTTTAAAGTTACTGTAAATGACAGCGTTTGTCAAGGGATTAATTGAGTTTAACTTGTCCAACTAAATCATTGATATCATCGACGCCTAATTCTTCAAGTTCTGCAGGTAAACTATCAGCGATATGCTTGGATGCGATGCTGTCGTGGAAGTGTGCAGTACCTACTGCTACGGCACTTGCACCGGCAAGCATGAATTTAACGACGTCTTCAGCTGAGCTAATTCCACCCATACCAATGATTGGTAAATCGACTGCTTGGTGAACCTGCGCAATCATGCGAAGAGCAACCGGTCTCACAGCTTCACCTGACAAACCGCCCATGTTGTGACCAAGGACTGGCTTTCTAGTTTTCACATCGATTTCCATGCCAAGCAAAGTGTTGATCATGGAAATACCATCTGCACCGCCCTTTTCGGCAGCTTTTGCGATAGTAACGACATCAGTTACGTTTGGCGTTAATTTGACGTAGATTGGAACGTTAACCACGTTTTTGATTTTTTTGGTTAATTCTTCAACTACGTCGGGATGCACACCAAAACTCATGCCGCCGCGATCAACGTTAGGGCAAGAAACGTTGATCTCTAGTGCGTTGACTAATCCTGAAACAGATAACTTCTTTGCAACTTCAACATAGTCATCTTCACTGTCGCCACCCACACTAGCCATAATTGGCAAGTCTGGATATTGCTTTCTAAGCGGTGTTAATTTTTCACTAATTACTGCGTCAACACCAGGATTAGTTAAACCAACTGAGTTAAGTACCCCATCGTCTAAAACAGCGATCTGAGGTTGCGGATTACCTGTTGTTGCGTGTGGCGTGGTTGTCTTAATTACCATTGCACCTAAGTCATTCAAATCGAACTTCTTAGCTGCTGGCACATCGCCAAAACCAAAGGTACCACTTGCTGGCATCACCGGGTTCTTCAAATTTAATCCTGGTAACTTTACGCGTGTATTTGTCATAATTTTCCTCCAAAAATGAATGCTCACGGACATTCGCTTATTTTTTAGAACAGATTGTACACGCCTTTTTTGATTTTTAAAAGTCTAAAATTTTATTTGTATTTTATTTTCGATGGTGTTAAACTTCGTTTTGATCAAACTTTAAACGGTACAGAGAGACCGCAAGTTCAAAATATTGACTTAAATTATCTGGGGAAAGTCTATACCTGGTGTCTCTCTGCGCCACGTATAGACTTTTTTTGTGGAGGAAAAATGACTAGACCTGTTATCGTTGCCCTCGATTTGGACAATGAAGAAAAATTACACGAAATTTTGGCAAAACTCGGCAAACCGGAAAATGTTTTTATCAAAGTTGGCATGGAATTGTTCTATAATGCCGGCATTGATGTAGTTAAAAAATTAGCTGATCAAGGCTACAAGATCTTCTTAGACCTTAAGATGCATGACATTCCAAACACTGTTTATAACGGTGCAAAGGCTTTGGCAAAACTCGGCATCACCTTTACTACGGTTCACGCACTTGGTGGCAGCCAAATGATCAAGGCCGCTAAAGATGGTTTAATTGCAGGAACACCTGCTAGTCACAGCGTACCAGAACTTTTAGCCGTAACTGAATTGACTTCAATTTCAGACGAAGTTTTAGCTCACGAACAAAACTGTTCTTTATCAATGGACAAACAAGTACTCAGCCTGGCCAAGATGGCAAAAGCTGCTGGTGCAGATGGCGTTATCTGTTCACCACTTGAAGTCAAAGAATTGCACGAAGCAATCGGTGATGACTTCCTGTACGTAACTCCTGGTATTCGTCCAAAGGGCAACGCCAAGGATGACCAATCAAGAGTTGCAACACCAGCAGATGCTAAGGAATGGGGTTCAAGCGCAATCGTCGTTGGCCGCCCTATCACTTTAGCCAGTGATCCAGAAGCTGCTTATGAAGCAATCAAGAAGGAGTTTAATTAAAATGCATAAAGATCAAATTATTTCTCAACTTATCCAAGAAAAAATCATCACTATCTCACCTGACAAACCATTTACCTATGCAAGTGGGATGCTTTCACCAATCTACACTGACTTGCGTTTGACTGTATCTTACCCAGAATTACGCGACATGATTGCCAGCGATTTAGCCAACTTGATTGCCAAGGAATTCCCTGAAGCAACCATTATCGGTGGTGTTGCAACTGCCGGCATCCCTCACGCAGCTTGGGTTGCTGACAAGCTTCATTTGCCAATGATCTACGTTCGTCCAAAACCAAAGGATCATGGCAAGGGCCGTCAAATCGAAGGTTGCTTTTCAAAAGACGACAAGATCGTTTTAATTGACGACTTAATCACTACTGGTGGCTCAGTTTTGAACGCTGTTAAGGCAACTGAAAAAGACGGTGGCAACGTAATCGGCGTATCTTCAATCTTCACCTACTACTTGCCAGACGCAAAAGAAAACTTTGCCAAGAGCGGCGTTAAATATGCTCCACTTCTTTCTTACCCAGAAGTTCTTAAGAAGGAAAATGAATCAGGTCATATCTCTAGTGAACAATACGATGTATTGAAGACTTGGCACGAAGACCCATGGGCTTGGGGCAAGAAGTTTGAAAAGTAATAAATAATTACCCGTTGCCAACCAGACATCAATGAAATAACCGCTAAACAGCCAGAGAGTTATCCAGCGAGTAATCTCATGATTAAGCTTGCTAGGATTTTTACGCTTAAATTGAACGTAAAAATTTAAACCAATGACTAAGCATAAGAATACTAACTGAAAAATATTACCTGCAGTGTGTCCTCGCTTAGGAATCATTTCTAAAATTGTTACGATTAGTGCAAAAATCATTTGCACGTTAAAGATCTGTTGCCAGCGTTTGCGCGGCAAAATCACCTCATTCATATTTTCCCCTCCAATTCATGATTTTTAATTACGCCGATTGTAAAATTAAATTGAACACTTGATAAAAAATAAAAAGTCCATTCGGACCTGTTTGATAGAATGTTAATAACCACAAAAACTTCTATTGGAGGTCACAAATGGACTCTTTATATTCTACCATGAATCAGCGCATTAAAGGCAAACACTTATCATTCGAAGAGCGGGTTATTATCCAAACTCGTATCAAAGACGGCTTATTGCACGTGAACTTGGTTGTTCCCCGTCTACCATCAGCTATGAAGTCAAACGCGGTACTGTTTCTCTTTATCATGGCAAACAGAGGCGGTACAAGGCTGATCACGGTCAAAGCGTTTATCAGGCTAATCGATACCATTGTGGCCGCAAATCAGGCTTCTTGAAGAAATCTGATTTTATCGAATATGTTAACAAGCATTTCTCTGAAGACGACTGGTCGCTTGATGTATGTGCCAATCGCAGTTTGGCTATAGGAGAATTTTCTAGTAATCAAACGGTTTGTACTAGAACCCTGTATAACTATGTCGAACAAGGATTAATGGATATCAGAAACTGTGATTTGCCCGAAAAGTTAAAACGCAACACTAAAATTCATCGCATCCGCAAAAATAAGAGAAAGCCTGGCCGAAGCATTGAAGAACGTCCACAAGAGATCAACGATCGATAAGACCGCTGCCAGTGTCATGCATGCTTTTAGAACGCTTCAAAAACAATACAGCGAGCACTGGAACGACATCTTCAAGACATCATTAATATTGAAACCTGGTGCAATTTACTGCCGAGAAAGATCTTAGCATATCATACCCCAGATGAAATCTTTGAAAAGAAGTTGGACAAGTCGAGGAAGTTAAAAATGTTGACGTAGAATTCGTTTGGTACCCGGTCTGGTTACCTAATAAGATGAGCGACGCGGCTAAAAAATACTTTGGCATAGAATAAAGAGAAGTAATTCCAAGTTTGAATTACTTCTCTTTTCATTTTTGATTTACTTTAATAAAATGTCGCTAGGCACAATTCCTTTACCAAAGTATGGTTTAAGTTCAATTTGGTAATCTTTCTTGAAGAAACCTTCAGCAGTCAAACGATTGATTTGTTTATTAGTCCACTTCAATAAAGATTTGTTACCCTTCTTAACAGCAGGTGCAATAAATTGGTGAGGACCAATTGATCTAATTCCTACTACATATTGCGGATTCTTTTTAATCCAGGCATATAAGTAGGAGTTATCATCAGCTAATGCAGCTCCTCGCTTATTTTTCATTGCATTAAATTGCTGGGTTTCTGAATCAAAACGTAAAAGCTTTGTTCCAGGACGCTTAGCAAAGTAGTTTTCACCCGTTGATCCTTTCAAAAGAATCAATTGTTTCCCTCGCAATTGCTTTTCACTGGTAATCGGGTGACTCTTAGGTGAAACGACACCAGTTGATACTTTCATGTAAGGATGGGCAAAATCTACTACTTCTGCTCTTTCTGGAGTCTTGGTAAAGTTGGCTAAGACCATATCTACTTTATTAGAATTCAATGCGTCAACCCGGTTATTTCCGTTAAGTTGGGTAAATCGTGGTTTCACACCTAATTCTTTAGCTAATTCTCGTGCAAGTCGCAAATCAAAACCAACCCGTTTACCTTGAGAGTTAACCCAACCATATGGTGGTAAGTCGCCATAAACACCAATTCGAATATAACCTCGACGCTTAATTTGAGTCACACTATTATTGTTACTCCAACCGCTACCACCAGCAGAACGAGCTAGATATGGTTTAGTTAAACCCATATAAGCTGAAGCTAACACTACGACAGCGGCAATTACACTAATAATAGTGTTGAATATCTTTCGTCCACTCATAGTTTCATCCCCCTAGAAGTCCATATCAGTGAGGAATTGCTGAGCTCTTTCAGATTGTGGTTCAGTAAAGAACTGTTCACAAGGAGTTTTCTCAATAATCCTGCCTTTTTCCAAAAAGAGGACTTGATCAGCGACACGTTTAGCAAAGTTCATTTGGTGAGTAACTAAAATCATTGTCATATGATCATTTTCTGAAAGTTTTTTAACAATATCTTCAATACCACGAACCATTTCAGGGTCAAGAGATGCAGTAATTTCATCAAGTAGAATAACTTCAGGCTTCATAGCTAAAGTACGGACAATTGCCACTCTTTGTTGTTGACCACCAGATAATTCTCGAGGATACGTGTCAGCATATTGATCCATATTTACCCGTTTTAACAAATGATGTGTTTCTTGTTCTACTTCTGCTCGATCCCGTTTTTGGACCTTTGTAGGTGCCAAAAGAATATTTTGCATTACTGTTAGGTTTGGAAAAAGATCATATGATTGAAAAACCATGCCAATCTTTTGTCGAATAGCTTGCCATTCTTTTGGAGAGGACTGGACCTTTTTACCATGAAAGACAATCTCACCATTTTTATAATTTTCCAAACCATTCAGTGTTCTTAAGAGTGTTGATTTACCTGAACCTGAGGGACCCAGAATCGCCAAAACTTCACCCTTTTTCAAATTAAAGCTAATATCGTGAAGTGCTTGCCAGTCACCATAAAACTTGTTTAGATGTTCCACTTTTAAAATTTCTTCAGTCATTTTTCTCACCTATTTTTGCTTTGCCATTAAACTCTTTGCCCATACTGATAAAGGATAATCCAGGATAAAGTAAAAGAAGAAAATCAAACCATAAACCCAGAAAACACCTGTTGGGAATTTTTGATTATTTGCTTCAATAATTTGTTGTCCCACATTGATAACATCCATTACACTGATCAACATTAAAATAGAAGTTGTTTTAATTACTCTTGTTGCTAAGTTGATCGTAGCTGGCAACTCTAATTTGAATGCTTGAGGTAACAAAACATACAAGAAAAGCTGCATCTTACTCAAACCCAATGCCAAGCCACTTTCCTTTTGAGCTAATGGCACGGATTGCAAAGCCCCACGAACAATATCGCTGAACTCTGCTGCTACCCAAAGCGAAAAAGCTAAGACTGCCATCCAAGTACCCGGCCAATTAATATGCAAGCTACGAGGCAAAATATAATAAACCAAATAAAGTAGAACTACACTAGGTAAAATCCTAAAGATCTCCATGTAGACTCTTAAAATGCAACGAATTATTTTATTCGGCATTGTCCGAAGAACACCGAATATAGTTCCAATAAGCAATCCAATGATAATTGACAAAGCAGCAATCCAAATAGAGGTCCATAAACCAACTAATAGCCGATCAAAGTTGCTGCCGCTAAATAAGACATTAATCCCCGAATGCGCCATAACGAACTCTCCTTTCTAGCCAGTTTAAAAGTAAAATTACTGGAATCATAATAATCGCATAGCCGATAACCAACATTAAAAGATATTCGTTAGACCGGTAATACATTCCTATTAGGTCCAATGCGGTATTAGTCAATTCTGGAATCGCAATCACTGTAAAGATAGATGTTTCCTTAATAAGAAAAATCACATTAGCTGCCAAAGCTGGCATACTTAAGGCAAATCCTTGCGGGAACACAACGTATCTTGCTAATTGAAAGCGATTCATTCCTAAAGCTTCGCCAGAATTGATTTGACTATCCGTTACCCCTTGGAAGCCACCGGTGAACCCTTCAGCCATGTAGCCTCCCCCAAGGAAAATCAAACCGATAATTCCGGCAGTAATTGATGACATTCGCCAACCAATTACTGGAAATGCATAATACAAAAAGAAAAGTTGAATTAAAAGCGGTGTATTGCGTGCTAATTCGACATAAGCTGTTGCAATCTGACTTAAGATCGGGGTCTTAAAGTATTGCAGCAAACTTGCAATGACCCCAACAATGATTGAGCCAATAATCCCAACCAATGAGAGCCAAACAGTAAGAACGAAGCCATGCCCATATGCTGGCAATGCCTGCTGTATAATAGTCCAGTCCATTTATATACCTCTCATTCATGAAACATCATACTTTAGTGTGAATAATAATAGACTTGAAACTGTCAAATCTTTTGTGTAAATAGATCTTTCTCATAGATTGATTTTTTATTCTTTATTTAATCAAAATAAGATTCTAAGGTGTCCTGAACCTGACCAAAGCCTTTGTGAATTCGGTTGAAGTAGCGGTCATTGTAACTCATTGCTTGAATGCCAATAAAAGTATCAAGCGACTGTTCAGTCGGAAA